>WFTU01000153.1 GCA_015485375.1 Paracoccaceae bacterium
CGCCAAATTCAAATGCCCGCGTCGTATTGAATTTATTGACGAATTACCGCGGAACACCATGGGCAAGGTTCAGAAAAATATTCTGCGGGAACTCTATTCCTGATCCAGAATACCCCAGCGCCGGTGCAGCCAGAACCACTGTTCCCGGTTTTCCCGAACCCGCGCCGAGAGGCTGTCATTGATCGCCTGGGTCATGGTGTCGGCGTCCGAAGGCGGAATGGGCGCCTCGAAGGCGATATCAACGTCGAGGCTATCCGTCCGGCGGGTGCCATACACCGGAATCAGCGGCACGTCATGTTTCAGCGCAATCTTTGCCGCCACAGTGGAGGTTTCAGCGCCTTTGTCGAGAAAATCGTAAACCGGCGCATTGGGAACCCTTTGGTCGGTCAGAATAGCCACGACGCCACCGCCTTGTACAAACTTCAGCACATCGATGGTGCCCTTGCGCCCCGAGGGGAAAATCGGTGCTCCGGCCTTTTTCAGTTCGCGCAGAAAAATACGGTCAAAATAGACGTTGGTATTCGGGCGATACACGGCGCCGACCGGAATACCCTGCGCTGCGCAATAATGCCGGATCGCCTCCCATTGCCCGAAGTGTCCGGATACCAGAACAGCCCCCTTGCCGGATTCGCTTGCTGCCTTCAGCGCGGAAAATCCCGGACCCGAGGCATGAAACAGTTCCTGTCGTTTGCGGTAGGCATCGTTGAAGAAAATTTCGGTAAATGTCCGTCCGAAGTTCCGCCCGATACCCTTGGTCAGATGTTCAATCTCCGCGTCGGAAATATCGGGATAGATATAGCGAAGGTTCTGCCTGATCCGCCTTTTTGCCTTCGGCAAATGCGCTACAAGCCCGCCGACCAATACGCCGCCCGCCCGAATCCGTGCATTGAACGGCAGCAGGCGCATAGCCCAGAGAAACGCCACAAAAGGGATATGTTCCGCAACTTTGGTTGCCGTTTTCCAGCGAGACTTTGCCATGTAGAGGACCGCGATCTGATGACACGAATGTGAGGGCACAGACATAGCGGGGTTCTTGCGCAATGACAATTAAAAGCCGACGATCGGGCGCAAAACCCGGAGGACCCATGGCCTATCTTCTCGATATCTGGAAATCGTTCCGCGCCCTGCCGCTCTGGGTGCAGATATGGGTGGCGGGTATACTCGTCCCGGTCAACAGTGCGGGCCTGCTGTTTCTCGACAGTTTCGAGGGGCAGGTGGCTGCGGTGCTGGGCATAGGGGCCATGCTCGCCAATACGGTGTTGCTGCTGGTCCAGAGGGGGTTTTCCAAGGCGATGGCTTTGCCGCATATAATTCCGTGGACCGGGTTGGTGGTATGGATTGGGTTCGTTCTGGCATCAACTGACGGCCCGGAGGGTAGCCTGCGTGTCTTCCTGATCGTTCTTCTCGTGGTCGACGTAGTCTCTTTGGGGTTTGACTATCTTGACATGATGAAATGGTTCCGCGGCGATCGCGCCGTTGCACGGCCATAAAAAAGGCGGACCATCCGGCCCGCCCTGATGCGTTTGACTGAAAAAACCTATTTCACCGGATTGATCATCATGACCATCTGGCGGCCTTCCATTTTCGGAATGCTGTCCACCTTGCCGCTGCCGGCCTCGTGAACATCGTCCGCCACGCGGTGCAGCAACTTCCGGCCCAGATCCTGATGCGCCATTTCGCGACCACGGAAACGCAGGGTGATTTTCACCTTGTCACCGTTGTCCAGAAACTTGAACACGTTGCGCATTTTCACATCGTAGTCGTGGGTGTCCGTATTGGGACGGAACTTCACCTCTTTAACCTCGATGATCTTCTGCTTTTTCCGCGCTTCGGATTCGCGTTTCTGCTGTTCGTATTTGAACTTGCCGAAATCCATGATCTTGCATACGGGCGGATTGGCGTTGGGCGAAATCTCGACCAGATCCAGACCGACCTCGTCGGCCATCTCCATTCCTGTGGCGGGGGTGACAACACCCACGTTTTCGCCTTCGGCGCCGATCAGGCGGATTTCGGGGGACCGGATGCGGTCGTTTACACGGGGTCCAGTGTCGCGCGTCGGGGGCGCGTTATGCGGTCTACGGGCTATGGGTTTCAGTCCTTTTATTGTTTAACCATCGTTACCCGCGGGAATCCGCAGGCACATTGGGATAAGTGTATAATTTGAACGGGTTCGTCAATAGTATAGCGCAAGATAGTCGTATTTTACGGGAAAACTTCACAATGGCGGCAGATATTGCAGGAAATTTCGGGCAATTGCTGCTTTTGCTTCTGGCAGCACTCGGCGCGGTTTATTACCGTTTGCACTATCTGCACGCGGAAATCGGCATAACACGCAGTATTGCCAAAACTCTTCCCGTTGCCTTGATGGCGCTGGCGGCTCTGTGGACAGGGGCCGGTTGGGTTCTGTTTGTCGCGCTCGCCCTGTCAGCACTGGGGGACTGGTTCCTGTCCCGTGACGACAGATATTTTCTGCCCGGACTTGTGGCGTTTCTGGCCGGACATCTGGCCTATATCGGGATTTTCGCGCAGCAAACGATCATGACGTCCGTTCCGGTTCTGGCATTGCAAGCCTCTGCCGTTCTCTACGGGCTGGCCTTTGCCGCGATACTGTGGCCGCGTACCGGTAAACTGCGCCCTGCCGTCATGCTCTATATCCTGATCATTTCGGCGATGGCCTTCGGGAGCGCATGGTTCTTGCCGGAAAAACCGCTGGTCACCTTTGGCGCCTTTCTGTTTGTGTTCTCCGACAGCACCCTCGCTATCCGGGTGTTCATCGTTGGCGAAACCTCGCCGAAATCGCCCCGTTTGGGCATTATTGTGTGGTGGAGTTACATCGCCGCGCAATTTGCGCTGTTGCTTGGGCTGTCGGACCTGATGTAATAAGGCGCGTAAATGTTTCTGTTGTGAGTACCCCATGTCCAAAAATCTTCTTGCTGCCCTAAGCTTCCTCGCCATCGCTCTGATCGTTTCACCGGTTCTGGGATACGGACCGCTGAGCGCGTTGATGCCTGCCAGGGGGGAAGTCGTGACAGAAGACAGCGAAGCGCTGGCCATGCAGCCAAACCTGTTCCGCGACATGACCCGCAGTTTCAAATCCACCCTGAGCGGTATAGATTCTTGGCTAGGGGGCGGACAGCGTGTCGGCAACGGCACGGGCAATGCTGCCGGTGCCGCCGCCGGATCCATTGCCGAGAGTATCGGCGGAAACTGATCCTAGACCAGCATGGTCATCGGATTTTCGAGATAGCCCTTGATCGCCGCGAGGAAAGTCGCCCCCAATGCCCCGTCGATCACGCGATGATCGACCGATAGCGTTACCGACATTACCGTCGCCACATCAAGCTGGCCCTCGCTGTTGACGACAGGTTTCTTCACACCCGCACCGACAGCCAGAATCGAGGCTTGCGGCGGGTTGATGACCGCATCGAAATTGTCGATCCCCATCATGCCGAGGTTGGAGATCGCAAAGCTGCCGCCCTGATATTCCTCGGGCATCAGCTTGCGCTCGCGTGCGCGCGCCGCAAGGTCCTTCATCTCCGCCGACAGGGTGGAGAGCGTTTTCGTTTCGGCATCTTTCAGAACCGGCGTGAACAGCCCGCCCTCGATGGCAACCGCGACCGCCACATCGGAGGGTTTCAGTTTCAGTATCCGGTCGCCGGCCCAGACCGCGTTGCAATCCGGCACATCCTGAAGCGCCAGCGCGCTGGCCTTGATGATGAAATCATTGACCGAGAGCTTTACCCCCTTGCCTTCAAGCTGCTTGTTCAGCTTGGAACGGAAGGCCAGCAACTCGTCCAGCAGGATATCGCGGCGCAGATAGAAGTGCGGCACGGTCTGCTTGGCTTCGGTCAGGCGGGCGGCGATGATCTTGCGCATTCCGTCGAGGCTGACTTCCTCGTATTCGCGATCCGCATACATGGCCTTGACCGTATTGGAATCCGCCGATTGCGCCATGACGGGCGCTGCCGCCGGAGCGGACGCTACAGCTGCGGCTTTCGGGGCGGTTGTCGCGCCCTCCACATCTGCCTTGACGATGCGTCCATGCGGGCCGGAGCCCTTGATCGTTGCCAGATCAATTCCCTTGTCCGCCGCAATGCGACGCGCCAGCGGCGAGGCGAACACACGATCCCCCGACGCGGCTTTTGGTGCGGCAGGTGCCGGCGCTGCCGCAGCAACCGGCTCGGGTTTCGCCTCGGGTGCAGCAGCGGGAGTGGCCGCCGGGGCAGGGGCATCGGAAATAGCCGCGGCATCCTCGCCGTCCTCCAGCAACACGGCAATCACCGCATTGACCTTCACGCCTTCGGTGCCTTCGGGGATGATAATCTTGCCGATCACGCCTTCGTCCACTGCCTCGAATTCCATCGTTGCCTTGTCGGTTTCAATCTCGGCCAGAATATCGCCGGAGGCAACATTATCACCTTCCTTGACCAGCCATTTCGCCAGCGTCCCTTCTTCCATCGTCGGGGACAGCGCGGGCATCATGATGTTGATAGGCATATCTGCTCTCCTTAACGATAGGTGACGGATTTGACGGCGGCGACGACTTCATCCGTTGTCACCAGCGCCAGTTTTTCGAGGTTGGCGGCATAGGGCATCGGCACATCCTTGCCAGTGCAGTTGATGACCGGCGCATCCAGATAGTCGAAGGCCTTTTCCATCAGAACGGCGGAAATATGGTTGCCGATGGAGGCAACAGGGAAGCCTTCCTCGACCGTCACGCAGCGGTTGGTTTTCTGCACCGATTTTATCACGGTGTCGGTGTCCATCGGGCGCAGGGAGCGCAAATCGACAACCTCGGCGCTGATCCCTTCGTCGGCCAGCCGGTCGGCGGCCTCGAGCGCATATTGCATCCCGATCCCGAAACTGACGATGGTCACATCGCTGCCCTCGCGCCAGATTTTTGCCTTGCCGATGGGAACGGTGAAATCCTCGATCTCCGGCACGTCGAAAGAACGGCCATAAAGGATCTCGTTTTCCAGAAATACCACCGGATTGGGGTCGCGAATGGCGGATTTCAGCAGGCCCTTCGCATCGGCCGCGGAATAAGGCATCACCACTTTCAACCCCGGCACCTGTGCGTACCATGCGGCGAAATCGTGGCTGTGCTGCGCCCCCACACGCGCGGCAGCGCCGTTGGCACCGCGAAACACGATCGGGCAGTTCATCTGGCCACCGGACATATACAATGTCTTGGCGGCGGAATTGACTATATGATCAACGGCCTGCATGGCGAAGTTGAAGGTCATGAACTCGACAATCGGTCGCAATCCGGCAAAGGCCGCGCCAACCGCCAGTCCGGTAAACCCGTATTCGGTGATCGGCGTATCAATCACCCGCCGCTCGCCGAATTCGTCCAGCATACCTTGCGAGATTTTATAGGCGCCCTGATACTGCGCCACTTCCTCGCCCATCAGGAACACGTCATCGTTGGTGCGCATTTCCTCGGACATTGCATCACGCAAGGCCTCGCGCACGGTTTGCGACTTGAAGGTCGTGCCGGCGGGGAGTTCCGGATCGTCGGGAATGGCAACCTCTACCGGAGTCGCAGCCACAGCCGCGGGCGCCGCGGCAACGTCCGCCGTCGGGGCGGGGGCCGCGGGCGTGCTGTCGGCGGCCGAGGCATCCTCGCCTTCCTCCAGCAGCACGGCGATCGGGTCGTTGACCTTTACGCCCTCGGTGCCTTCGGGAACCAGAATTTTACCGATCACCCCTTCGTCCACCGCCTCGAATTCCATCGTTGCCTTGTCGGTCTCGATCTCCGCCAGAATATCGCCGGAGGAAACCGTGTCCCCCTCCTTGACCAGCCATTTCGCCAGAGTGCCTTCTTCCATCGTCGGGGAAAGTGCGGGCATGAGAATCTGAATTGCCATTTTGTTAACCCCTTATGCGTAAACGTCGGTCCAGAGCTCGGAAACATCCGGCTCGGGACTGTCGGTTGCAAATTGCGCGGCCTCGCTGACGACGGCCTTGATTTCCTTGTCGATGGCCTTCAGGTCATCCTCGCTGGCGTGCTTGCCGGTCAACAGCAGCTCGCGCACATGATCAATGGCGTCGTGTTCTTCCTTGACCTTCTGCACTTCCTCGCGCGTGCGGTATTTCGCCGGATCGGACATGGAGTGTCCGCGATAGCGATAGGTGTTCATCTCGAGGATATACGGCCCCTTGCCGGCGCGGCAGTGGGCAACAGCTTTGGCGCCCGCGTCGCGTACGGCCAGCACATCCATGCCGTCCACCGCCTCGCCCGGAATTTCAAAGGCTTCGCCGCGGGTATAAATCGCGGGGGTGGAGGTGGAACGCTCTTGCGCCGTCCCCATGGCGTAGTGGTTGTTTTCAATGACAAAAACCACCGGCAGTTTCCACAGTGCGGCCATGTTGAAGGTCTCGTAAACCTGCCCCTGATTGGAGGCTCCGTCGCCGAAATAGGTGAAGCTCACATTGTCGTTGCCGCGATATTTGTTGGCAAAGGCCAGACCGGCGCCGATCGGCACCTGGGCGCCGACAATCCCGTTGCCGCCATAGAACTCTTTTTCCTTGGAAAACATATGCATGGAGCCGCCCTTGCCGTGGGAATAGCCACCCTCGCGTCCGGTCAGCTCCGCCATGACGCCCTTGGGGTCCATGCCGCAGGCCAGCATATGGCCGTGGTCACGATAGGAAGTGATGCGCTCGTCGCCGTCTTTGGCGTTGGCTTCCAGCCCGACAACAACGGCTTCCTGACCGATATACAGGTGACAAAACCCGCCGATCAGTCCCATGCCATAAAGCTGTCCGGCCTTTTCCTCGAACCGGCGGATCAACAGCATCTCGCGATAATACCCCAGAAGCTCTTTTTTCGAGATGTTGGGCTTTTTCCCGGCCATATGCATTCCTCCGACCAAATCAGAAAGGTTTAGTGTTGAACTACATTATATTCTGTCCGGACAGGGAAATCACCCCCAAAAATGACCAAAGGTCAAACTGGTGTATTTTCCGGTAGTAACAAATAATTAGCGGATGATGATCTCGTCGCCGCGGGCCATGCCCAGAACGCGCCGTGCCTGTTCGTCCAGAAGGTCGAGATCAAGGTAGTCGTTCGAGAGCCGCCGCGTCCGGTTTTCCAGCCGCGCGCGATCCGTCTGCAATTCCGAAAGCTCGCGCTCGAGGCTCGCTTCCTGTGCCTCGACCTGAAACAGGCGGAACAACCCGTATTCGCCCTGAAGCGCCGCATAGGAAAAGAACACAATGCCGGCGACGAGCGCCAAAGACACTATCAGTCCGGTAAAGCCGTTTCTAGCCTGGGTCATTTCCATCTGCTCTGCCTCGAACGTGCGATTGATCCGCATCTGCCTGAATCATGCCACAAGTGATTCGCAAAGGGAATCCCCCAAATGCAGAAACTTGTAATATTTATGTGTATTCAGACAATTGTCCCGAGTCGCTAAATCCGCCGCCAGAAGGCCAGCCAGTCGGTCGTTCGGGTCAGCAGCTTCCCGATCGCGAAGGCCAGATCCCAGTCATTGAAAATGCCATCGATCACGAAAATACCCGTGATGATTACAGCGAACCAGAATGCGGTTTTGTTGTCCATGGCGCAGTATGGCCCGACGCAAAGCGCCGGACCAGTCAATTCTACAGCAGGGCTTCTACCTTGGCGGCCACGGCCTCGGCCGTGATCCCGAAGTGTTCATACAGCTCGTTGATCGGGGCGGAGGCACCGAAGCTTTCCATCCCGACGAAATCCGCCTTCTTGGAATTGCCGCGCTCGCCGGTCAGCCATTTGTCCCAGCCGAAACGCGCCGCCGCCTCGATCCCGACGCGCACGGAGCCGGCGGGCAGAACCCGTTTGCGATAGGCTTCGTCCTGTGCCTCGAACAGTTCCCAGCAGGGCATGGACACGACGCGCGTCCCGATCCCCTTGGCCTGCAGCAGATCCCGCGCCGCGAGGGCGATTTCGACCTCGGAACCGCTCGCCATCAGGATCGCCTGCCGCTTGCCTTCCTCGCGCGCCAGAACATAGGCCCCCTGCGATGTCAGGTTCTTGTTGGTATGCTTTGTGCGCACCGTCGGCAGTCCCTGACGGGTCAGGGCCAGAGCCGAAGGCGTGGATTTTTCCGACAGGGCAACCTCCCACGCCTCGGCCGCTTCCACAGTGTCGGCAGGACGGAACACATTGAGGTTCGGCGTCGCCCGCATCATAGCCAGCTGCTCGATCGGCTGGTGGGTCGGGCCGTCTTCGCCCAGACCGATGGAATCATGCGTCAGTACATAAACCACCCGCAGCCCCATCAGCGAGGACAGGCGCATCGCGCCCTTGGCATAGTCCGAAAACACCATGAAGGTGCCGCCATAAGGCGCACAGCCGCCATGCAGCGCCAGCCCGTTCATTGCCGCGGCCATGCCGTGTTCGCGGATGCCGTAATAAACATAGCGCCCCTTGCGGTTATCCGCATCGAAGGTTCCCAGCCCTTCGGTCAGCGTGTTGTTCGATCCGGTCAGGTCCGCCGAGCCCCCAATGGTTTCGCCCATAACCGGATTGAGTGCCGCCAGTGCCATTTCGCTGGACTTGCGCGTTGCCACCTTCGGCGCTTCGGCGGAAATCTGTTTCTTCAGCATCCGCAGGGCGGAGCCGAGGCGTTTGGGCGGTTCCCCCGCGATGATCCGGTCAAATTCGGCCTGTCTACGCTCCGACAACCCGCCCTTGCGGGCCTCCCATGCTTCGCGCTCGGATGTGCCGCGCGCGCCGATTTCCTCCCAGCTTTTCTTGATATCCGCCGGAATTTTGAACGGGCTGGAACGCCAGCCGTAAATCTTGCGCACCTTTGCAATCTCTTCCTCACCCAGCGGCGCCCCGTGCGCGCCGGAGGTATCCTGTTTTGCCGGAGAGCCGAAGCCGATATGCGTTTTGCAGGCAATCAGCGAGGGCAGGGGGCTCTGCCGCGCCTGCGAGATCGCCTTGTCAATTGCAACCGGATCATGCCCGTCACAGGCAAACACCGACCAGCCGGAGGCCGAGAAACGGTTCATCTGGTCCGTCACGTCCGACATATCCACCGAGCCGTCAATGGTAATGCCGTTGTCGTCCCAAAGCACGATCAGCTTGCCGAGCTTCTGCTTGCCCGCCAGTGCAATCGCCTCATGGCTGATGCCTTCCATCAGGCAGCCGTCACCGGCGATGACATAGGTGGTGTGATCGACGATCTTGCGCCCGAAGCGCGCCTGCATCGACTGCTCGCCCATGGCCATACCCACGGCGGTCGCGATCCCCTGACCCAGCGGTCCGGTCGTGGTCTCGATTCCGTCTGCGTGGCCATATTCCGGATGCCCGGCGGTTTTCGCGCCCATCTGGCGGAAATTCGCGATCTCCTCGATCGTCATATCCTTGTAGCCGGTCAGGTGCAGCAGCCCGTAAAGCAACATGGAACCGTGCCCCGCCGACAGCACAAAGCGGTCCCGATCCGGCCAGTGCGGAGCAGAGGCATCGAACTTCAGGTGTTTTTCAAACAGCACCGTTGCCACATCCGCCATGCCCATCGGCATGCCGGGGTGTCCGGAATTCGCCGCCTGCACCGCATCGATGGCCAGCATGCGCAATGCCGCGGCCTTGTTCCAGTGATCGGGGTGGTTTTTGCGGAGGTCTTCGATATTCACGGCACTATCCTTCTGCACAAGGCGTTTCGTTCCCGGATTTTCCGGAAATACTCCCGACCTTGTTAGCACCCCGGTGAAGCGGGTCAAGCAAGCTTGTGCAAACGGGGGCGGCAAAACGTGAAAAAGCGGTTACAATGCCCCGAATTGATACGAAAAATGATTCGCGGATGAAAGAACGGGCATGGATGAGCTAGAGAGACTGCACAACCGACTCGCCAGTGCATTGGGCCGTATCGAGACGGCGGTTTCCGGTGTTTCCGGTCTGGCGGAGGAAAACGCCGGACTGAAAAAAAAGCTGCAAAAGGTCGAGGCCAGACGGGAGGCCGACCGTCAGGAACTCGATGATCTCGCCGCTCAAATCCGCCCGCTGCTCGAAGGGGAAGACCATGCCTGAAGTGAATGTGCAAATCGGCGGCCGCGAATTCATGGTTCATTGCGAGGAGGGCGAGGAGCCGCACTTGCAGGCCGCTGCCAAGTTGCTTGATACCGAAGCCGCAACGCTGCAATCTCAGATTGGCCGCGTGCCGGAATCACGCATGTTGCTGATGGCGGGTCTGATGCTGGCCGACCGTTTCAAGGAAATCGATTTTACCGTGCGCTCGGCGGACGAGCGTATCCGTTCGCTTGAGAGCCAGCTCCGCGCTGCCGAGGCCCGCGCGGCGTCACTGGCGGCATCGGCCCCCAAGGCTTTCCCGCAGGAAAACACCGAACTGTTGGAGGCCTATAAGGGCGCGGTTGCCAAGCTCGAGGAACTGGCGGACCAACTCGAAGCCAAATAAAAAACCCCGCCAAAGGGCGGGGTTTTGATCTGCGCGAGGTTGCTTAACCCTGCTGCTGGTTGGCTTCGCGGATTTTGTCCGCTGCTTCCTTGTTGAAGCTGATGCCTTTTTCCTCGAACAGAGTGTCGAGTTCCCCGTCGAGGGTCATTTCGGTGATGATGTCGCAGCCGCCGACGAATTCGCCTTTGACGTAAAGCTGCGGGATGGTCGGCCAGTCGGAAAAGTCCTTGATGCCCTGACGGATTTCCTCGTCGGCCAGAACGTTCACGTCCTTGAACTCCACGCCCATGTAGTTCAGAACGCCGGCCACGCGGCTGGAAAAGCCGCACTGTGGTGCGTCCTTGTTGCCTTTCATATACAGCACGACATCGTTTTCGGTGATGTCGGCTTTGATGCGGTCTTCTGCGGGGTTGCTCATGTTTATCTCCTGTCTTGCCGTCTTGCGGCTGTTTTCCGGCAAACGGCTCAGCGTTTGCGCCATCTCTCGATCATGCTTGTGTTTGCCCCCAGTATGCGGTTCAGCCGGTCGGCTTCCTCGACACTGCGGGTATCGGTTGCTTCCATGCCCAGCGGCTTGTCGGTTTCCTGCGGCTCGCCAAACCCCTTGAAGTCCATCCGGTCGGCCAGTGGCCCGGGAGATTTCCCGCGCTTGAACCACGCCTCGATTCCCGCCGCGACGGTGATCAGGGCGACAATGCCGCCAACGATGTACTTCCAGGTCTCCATTTACTCCGGTGCCTTGGTGGTCAGGGCCAGCGCATGCAATTCACCATGCGACCCCGCCATTTTTTCCTTCAGCGCGGCATAAACCATCTGGTGCTGCTTGACGCGGTTCAACCCGCGAAATTCCTCCGCCACAACGCTTGCGGCGTAATGCTTGCCATCACCGGCGAGATCCTGGATCTCCACCTTGGCAGTCGGAAACGCCTCCTGAATGAGGGCTTCGATTGTGTGTGCTTCTATGGCCATTCAGACTCTCCGGTTTATTGTTATCAGGAAACTAAGGTGTCCCGCAGGCCGGCACAAGGGGGCGCGGCGTTATTGATTTGTTAGGGGTGCGGGAGTATATAAAGAGTAGTCGATAGCTGGATTCACATTGAATACCTTCTAAATTGAGGCCCGCAGTTCCAGCTGCGGGCCTCGGCTTTATCGGACTGCTGTCCGAGGTAGAGCCTTGCAATCGCGACGTTCAGGCTTGCCGCCATCAGCATCACGACCCAAAGTCGATAGTTTTTCGAATTCACATATCTCACCTCCTTCCGCCGCGAAGTGTCGCGACGGGGCGAAGGTATTGCGGAAACCTTTAGAAAAACTTTAGACGGCGACCTTCACCAGACCGGTGTCGTAGGCATTGCGCAGATCGTCCAGCGGGACGCTTTTGTCACCCAGTACCACAGCATCGCCGCCAAAATCGCCAACCTTGATGGCGGGCACATCGCGTTCCTCCAGCAAGAGCAGCAGCGCCGCCATATCGTCCGGCGCACAGGCCAGCAGATAACGCGCCTGATCCTCGCCATAGAACCAGCCGGCCCCTTCACCCGTCAGGGTCACCCCCTGTCCGGATGCCAGCGCCATCTCCGCCGCCGCGACCGCCAGACCACCGTCGGACAGGTCATGCGCAGCTGAAATCAGCCCCTCGGCCTTGGCCGCACGCACCGCCTCGCCATGCCGCCGTTCAGCTTCCAGATTGACATGCGGCGTATCGCCGTCCTCGCGATCGAATACCTCGGCCAGCAGGGCCGACTGCCCCAGATGGCCCTTTGTTTCGCCAATCAACACCAGCGCATCGCCGGCATTCGGGGCAACGCGGATCATCTCGTCCAGCGTGGACATGATCCCGACCGCGCCAATCGTCGGCGTCGGCAAAATGCCGGTTCCGTCTGTTTCGTTGTACAGGCTGACATTGCC
>WFTU01000154.1 GCA_015485375.1 Paracoccaceae bacterium
ATGCCGGAGCGCTCGATCTCGGACAGGCGGCGGTTCATGGTGGTGATGTAGGCCAGAAACACCAGCGCCGCGATCAGGATGGCGGTGGAAAAGGCCAGCAGCACCAGAATCACAATGCGGTAGGACGTGAGCGTGTCGGAAAAGGCCGTGCCGGACTGCGCGAGGATCTCCAGCAGTTTGATCTCGGCATTCGAGGTCAGCGAGTCGTTTTCGACGAATATCCGCTCCACACGGTCGTTAAAGGCGTTGGCATCGGGCAGGTTGTACAAAAGGGCCGCACCCGCGATCACCAGAATGGCGATAATCAGGGCAAGGCCGATATAAACCGTCCTGTTTCCCTTTCTAGAAGCGAAGGTAGTATTGCCCGGCATTTTCCATCCTCTGCGCTAGTCCTTCCGGTCCGAACAGGGATATTACTTGAAGCAGGGTCCAACCGCCAACACTTATCCGCTCGCGGGTGATGTCGCCGGCCAGAACGAAATCCGAGCAGGCCTCTTGCGGCAGTTCGATCACGCCGTAATGCAGTTGCAACGGCGCGTCTTTTTTGGCTTTGTAATCGGCATAGCACTCCGCGCTGGCAGCAGCGGGAAGAGCCATGAGCGCGCTGATGAGCGCGAGTATCTGGACAAGGTTTTTCATGCCTGAAACATGCGCCGGATGACGATGTTATGCAATAACACGCGCCGGATTCCGGGCGGTTATCCCCTATCAACGCACCGATATTGCCTAACTTTCGGGGGGCGGGCCAGTGTGACCCCATCGACAACGCGTCGCCACAGATGCGGATCACACAACAGGGCCGAAGCGCCACCACACAAGGATTATCGTTATGAAAACCAAGCTCACCGCCATCGTCACCGCCCTCTCCATCGCTGTTTCCGGCACCGCCGTTACACCGGCACAGGCCGCCCCGAGCGAGCGGGATGTCTGGCTGTTCCTGTTCGGGGCCGTTGCCGGAGCCGTGATTGCCAACAACACCGGTGCAGCCCCGCGCCCCGCGCCGCGTCCGGTTACCTATTCCACCGGCCCGCTGACTGTGCGCCAGACCTATTCTTTCGATCTGGATCGTGGCCGCGTCACCAGCAACCGCAACGCCGACATCTGGTTCCGCGCCGTGGATAACCGCCGCCGCTACCTGCAGCCGATGAACGGGGCGAAAATCTCCGTCGGGGACCGCACCAATCGCGGTTATGCCGGATGCTCCCGTGCCACCTATACGACACGCCGTGTGCCGCTGAACGTGGTGCCGGAAGGCTCCTACATCTGTGTCAAAACCAGCGAGGGCCGTGTCAGCCAGTTCCGTGTGAACGACATCACCGGTGGCCGCAACAAAACCCTGCGTCTGGGGTATACTACCTGGCAGTGAGTCCTCTCCGGACTGCCAGCCCCTGGGCCCGCCGGAAACGGCGGGCCTTTTTCGTTTCAGAATTCCTCGACCGAGACAACACCGCCGACATGTTTGATCGCCCCTTTGATCTGCGTGTTGACGGCGTATTCACCGGGCAGGGTAATCTCGACCTCGCCGGGCAGGTCGGGGTGGAACAGGACAATATTCACCGGCCCGCGCGGGGCGTGTTTGTCCGGTGTTTGCGACAGGCGGGTGGCGAGCGAGGGAATGGCCTCCGTATCGCTGATGAACACCTTCAGGCCAACGGGCGCCGCATTCTGCACCGCGCTGTCAATGGACTGGAACCCGCGGGCGAGCAGTTTCAACTGACCCGATTCCATATCCGCCTCGGCCGTCAAAACAACATTGGTGCCGCTGGACAGCAGCTCGCCGGCACTTTCGAGAATATCCGAAAATACCGTGACCTCGTAGCTGCCGCTCGGGTCTGACAGACCGACGAAGGCGAAGCGGTTGCCACGGGCGGATTTGCGGACCTGCACGGCAGAGATCGTCCCCGCCATCTTCGCCCCGATCTTGCGGCCCTCGGCCTTTTGCATGACTTCATGCAGGGTCAGCACCCGCTCGCGTTTCAGGGCGGGCATGTAATCGTCGAGCGGGTGGCCGGTAAGGTAGAACCCGAAGGCCTTGTGTTCCTCGCCCAGACGCTCGACCGGCAGCCAGTCCTCCGGCATGGGCAGGCGGGGCGGCGGCAAATCCTCGCCGCTGTCCCCGAACAGGCTGGACTGGCTGGAGGCCTTTTCGTCGTGGCAGGCGGCGGAGTAGGCGACCAGCTTGTCGAGACTGTCGAACACCTTGCGACGGTTGGCGTCGAGCTGGTCGAAGGCACCGGAGCGCGCCAGCATTTCCAGTGGCCGCTTGCCGACCCGTTTCAGGTCCACGCGACGGGCGAAATCGAACAGGTCCTTGAATGCACCGCCTTCATGGCGCGCTTCGGCGATCAGCTTCATCGCCTCGGCACCGACGTTTTTCAGGCCGCCAAGCGCATAGACCACCTTGCCGTCATGCACGCTGAAGGTCGCTTCGGAGCGGTTGACGCAGGGCGGGACGATTTCCAGCCCCAGACCGCCGCGATCGACGGGTTTGCGCACCTCGTCGGCATAGACGGCGAGCTTGTCGGTCAAATGGATATCGCAGTTCATCACGCCGGCCATGAACTCGACCGGATGGTTCGCCTTCAGCCAGGCGGTTTGATAGGACACCACCGCATAGGCCGCCGCGTGCGATTTGTTGAAGCCGTAGTTGGCGAATTTTTCCAGCAGGTCGAAAACCTCGGTCGCCTTGGCCTCGTCCACGCCGTTTTCCGCCGCACCCTTGGCGAATTTCGGGCGCTCGGCGTCCATGGCCTCCTTGATTTTCTTACCCATCGCGCGGCGCAGCATGTCGGCACCGCCAAGGGTATATCCGGCCATTTCCTGCGCGATCTGCATCACCTGTTCCTGATAGACGATGATGCCCTGCGTTTCGTCCAGAATATGATCGATGGAGGGGTGCAGCAGATCCCGTTCCTCGGTCCCGTTTTTCACCTTGCAGAACTTCGGGATGTTTTCCATCGGGCCGGGACGATAAAGGGCCACAAGCGCGATGATGTCCTCGATACAGGTGGGTTTCATCTGGCGCAGGGCGTCCATCATGCCCGCGCTCTCCACCTGGAACACCGCTACCGTTTTCGCCGAGGCATAAAGCTCGTAGGTTTTTTCGTCGTCGAGCGGGATATGCCCGATGTCGATCTCCACGCCGCGCTGTTTCAACAGGTCCAGCGCGTTCTGGATCACGGTCAGGGTTTTCAGCCCCAGAAAGTCGAATTTCACCAGCCCCGCCGGTTCCACCCATTTCATGTTGAACTGCGTCGCCGGCATGTCCGAGCGCGGATCCTGATAGAGCGGCACCAGCTCGTCCAGCGGCCGGTCCCCGATCACCACACCGGCGGCATGGGTGGAGGCATTTCGCAGCAGCCCCTCCACCTGCTGGGCATAATCCAGCAGGCGGGCGACGACTTCTTCCTCGCGCGCCATTTCCTTCAGGCGCGGTTCGTCCTTCAGCGCCTGTTCGATGGAAACAGGTTTCACCCCGTCCACCGGAATCAGCTTCGACAGCCGGTCCACCTGCCCGTAGGGCATTTGTAGCACCCGCCCGATATCGCGCACGGCGGCCTTGGACAGCAGCGCGCCGAAGGTGATGATCTGCGCGACTTTATCGCGGCCGTATTTTTCCTGAACATAGTGGATAACCTCCTCGCGCCGGTCCATGCAGAAGTCGATGTCGAAGTCGGGCATGGAGACACGTTCGGGGTTCAGGAACCGCTCGAACAGCAGCGAGTAGCGCAAGGGGTCAAGGTCGGTGATGGTCAGCGAATAGGCGACCAGCGAGCCCGCCCCCGAGCCACGCCCCGGCCCGACCGGAATGTTCTGATCCTTGGCCCATTTGATAAAATCGGAAACGATCAGAAAGTAACCGGGGAAGCCCATGCCCTCGATAATTCCCAGCTCGAATTCCAGCCTCTCCTCGTATTCCTTCACGCTCGCGGCATGGGGAATGACGGCGAGGCGCGCCGCGAGGCCCTCCTTGGCCTGCCGGCGCAGTTCCTCCACCTCGTTATCGGCGAATTTCGGCAGGATCGGGTCGCGCAGATAGGCCTTGAAGGCACAGCGGCGCGCGATCTCGACGGTGTTTTCCAGCGCCTCGGGCAGATCGTCGAACAGTTCCGCCATTTCGCGCGGGGATTTGAAGTAATGCTCGGGCGTCAGGTGCCGGCGCGGTTCCTGCTGGTCAACATAGGCCCCCTCGGCAATGCAGATCAGCGCATCATGCGCGGCATACATCTCGCGCTTGGGGAAATAGACGTCGTTGGTGGCAACCAGCGGAATGTCGAGTTCATAGGCCATCTGCACGAAACCCGGCTCGGTCAACGCTTCTTCCGCTGTGCGGCGGCCCTCGGCGGTGGGGTGGCGCTGCACCTCCATATACAAACGATCCGCGAACAGGCGCCGGAAATGTTCCACCAGCAGCCGCGCCTTGTCCTTCTGGCCGTCCTGCAACAATTGCCCGACAGGGCCAAGCGCGCCACCGGTCAGGCAGATCAGCCCCTCGGCATGCTTTGAAAGTTGCACCATTGTGATGTGGGGCAGCTCGTCGCCGCACTCCAGAAAATTGCAGGAGTTGAGCTTCATCAGGTTTTCATAGCCGCGCTCGTTCTGCGCCAGCAGCACGATGGCCTTCGGTTCGGGGTCGCGGTCACCGGGCCTTGAAGCAGTTTCAAACTTTAATTGAAGCTGACACCCGATAATCGGCTGGATTCCCGCTTTGGAGGCGGTCTCCGAAAATTCCAGCGCGCCGAACATATTGCCCGAATCCGTTACCGCCACCGCCGGAAAATCCCAGTCTGTGCAAAGCTGTGGCAGCTTTTTCAGCGGAATCGCGCCCTCGAGCAGCGAATAGGCCGAGTGCAGGCGCAGGTGGATGAATCGGGGGGCGTCGGGTTTGCTCATATTGCGAAGCTATCGCAGTGCGCGGCGCGGCGAAAGGGGCGGCGACGGGGAAAATTTGCTTGCCCAATGCGCCGCAGTCGGGCTTGATTGGCGGGAATCAAATAAAGCGGGGAAGTTATGGGACGTCTGACGACGCATGTGCTCGATACGGGCAGCGGAAAACCGGCGGCGGGTCTGCGGATCGAGCTGTTCCGGCTTGATCAGGGGCGCGAGAAATTGCTGGAAGTCCTGACCAATGATGACGGCCGCTGCGATGCGCCGCTGCTGGATACGGATGTGTTTGCGACCGGCGAATACGAGCTGCTGTTCCATGCGGGCGAATACCTCGACCGCACGGGGCAGGATCTGCCCTCGCCGAAATTCCTCGACGTGATCCCGATCCGTTTCGGCATGGCCGGGGACAGTCATTACCATGTCCCGCTGTTGCTCTCGGCCTTCGGCTATTCGACCTACAGGGGCAGCTGATGGGCACGATCCGCTTTTTGCTGAACGGCGAGGATGTGGCGCTGGAAAACCCCGCGCCGACCATGACCCTGCTGGAATACCTGCGCGAGACGCAGGCGCTGACCGGTACCAAGGAAGGTTGCAACGAGGGCGACTGCGGTGCCTGCACGGTTTCCGTCGCGGCGTTCGAGGGCGACGTGCTGACCCACCGCGCGCTCAACGCCTGCATCCTGTTCCTGCCACAACTGCACGGCAAATCGGTGCGCACGGTAGAGGGCGTGTCTGCGCCCGATGGCCGCCTGCATCCGGTGCAGGAAATGCTGGTGAAATATCACGGCTCGCAATGCGGGTTCTGCACGCCGGGGTTTGTGATGTCGCTTTACACCGCGCACCGCGACGGGCGGCAGGATTTTGACGATGTGCTGGCGGGGAACCTGTGCCGTTGCACCGGTTACGCCCCGATCATCCGCGCCGCCGAGGCCGCGGCCGAACTGCCCCAACCGGACTGGCTGGCAGACGAGGCCGACCGTCTGCGCGCGATTGCGGGCGGCAAGGATATCGAACTGGACGGCGCATTCCTGCCCGCCACCCTCGACAGTTTCGCCAACTGGTATGCCGACCACCCCGACGCCACGATCATCGGCGGCGCCACCGATGTCGGCCTGTGGGTGACCAAGATGTTCCGCACCCTTGACCCGACCGTGTTCCTGCACCGTCTGGACGAGATGCAACAGATCGAGGTTTCGGACGCCGGATTGCGGATCGGTGCCGGCGTCACCATTGCCCGCCTGCGCGGTGCGATCATTGATCGCCACCCTGATTTTGCCGAACTGCTGCGCCGCTACGGTTCCGTGCAGGTCCGAAACTCCGCCACCATCGGCGGCAATATCGCCAACGGTTCGCCCATCGGGGACAGCCCGCCGGCGCTGATTGCGCTGGGGGCAACCGTCACCCTGCGCCGCGCCGCCGAACGCCGCGAGATCCCGCTGGAGGATTTCTTTATCGCCTATGGCAGGCAGGACCGCGCGAAAGGGGAGTTTGTCGAGAGCATCTTCATCCCCGCGCAGGCGGATACCCTGAAGGCCTATAAAATCTCCAAACGCTTCGATCAGGACATCTCGGCCCTGTGCGGCTGCTTCAATATCACGGTGGAGGATGGCACGGTCGCGTGCGCCCGCATCGCCTTTGGCGGCATGGCGGCAACGCCGAAACGGGCCTCGCTGGTTGAAGCCGCTCTGCTCGGCCAGCCGTGGAATGATGCCACGATCAGCGCCGCGATACCGGCCTTCGCGCAGGATTTCACGCCGCTCTCCGACATGCGCGCCAGCGCCGAGTATCGCCTTTTGGCGGCACAAAACCTGTTGCGACGCTATTTCGTCGAAAGCACCGCATCGCTATCCGACACCCGCGTAACCGGAAGGGGGGCGGCATGAGCGTTCACAAATCGAACCCGCATGACAGCGGCAAGGCGCATGTGACCGGCACGGCGCGCTATACCGACGACATCCCGCTGGTCAATCCGGTGCATCTGGCCTTCGGCCTGTCGGAGCGGGCGCATGCACGCATTACAGCCCTCGACCTTTCGGCGGTGCGCGCAGCCGAGGGCGTGGTGGAGGTGCTGACCACAGACGACCTGCCCGCCGCCAACGATGTTTCCGCCGCTGCCCATGACGAGCCGCTTCTGGCCGACGGCACCGTGCATTTCATCGGCCAGCCGATATTTCTGGTCGTGGCCGAAAGCCACCACGCCGCCCGTCGTGCTGCCCGTCTGGCCGTGGTCGAATACGACGACCTCCCCGCGATCCTGAGCATTGACGAGGCCCTCGCCGCCGACAGCAAATTCGAGGAGCCGTTGCAGTTCCTGAACGGCGACCCCGACGGCGCACTGGCCAAGGCCCCGCGCGTGATCGGGGGCAGCATGGAAATCGGCGGGCAAGAGCATTTCTATCTGGAGGGACAAGCCGCTGCCGCCGAGCCGGTGGAGGGCGACGTGATCGTCCATTCCTCTACCCAGCACCCGACCGAGGTCCAGCACAAGGTGGCCGAGGCGCTCGGCGTCCCGTTCCATTCCGTGCGCGTCGAGGTCCGGCGTATGGGTGGCGGTTTCGGCGGCAAGGAAAGTCAGGGAAACTCGCTGGCCGTGGCCTCGGCCATTGTGGCACTGCGCCTGAACCGGCCCGCGAAAATGCGCTATGACCGTGACGATGATATGGTGATCACCGGCAAACGCCATGATTTCCGCATCACATACCGCGCCGGTTTTGACGAAACCGGCCGCCTGCAAGCCATCGAGTTCGAACAGTTCGCCCGCTGCGGCTGGGCCATGGACCTGTCGCTGCCGGTGGCGGATCGGGCCATGCTGCATGCCGACAATGCCTATTACCTGCCGAATGTGCGGATTACCTCGCACCGTTTGAAAACCAATACCGTTTCCAATACCGCCTATCGCGGTTTCGGCGGTCCGCAGGGTGTCGTCGGGATCGAGCGGGTGATGGACCATATCGCGCATGATCTGGGGCTGGACCCGCTGGAGGTGCGGCGCGCCAATTTTTATGGCGAGGGGCGCGATGTCACCCCCTATCACATGACCGTCGAGGACAATATCGCGCCGGAGCTGGTGGACGCGCTGGTCAAAAGCTCGAACTACCATATCCGCCGCGCCGGGATTGCCGAATTCAACGCCGAAAATCCGGTGCTGAAACGTGGCATTGCCCTGACGCCGGTGAAATTCGGCATTTCCTTCACGCTCACCCACCTCAATCAGGCCGGGGCGCTGGTGCATGTCTATGCCGACGGTTCGATCCATCTGAACCACGGCGGGACCGAGATGGGGCAGGGGCTGTTTACCAAGGTCGCGCAGGTGGCGGCGGAGGTCTTTGGCCAGCCGCTTTCGGCGGTGAAAATCACGGCGACGGATACCGGCAAGGTGCCGAACACCTCGGCCACGGCGGCGTCGTCGGGTTCGGATTTGAACGGCATGGCCTGCAAGAACGCCTGCGAGACGATCAAGGCGCGCCTGACGGAATTCGCGGCGGATAAATGGCAGGTTCCGGCCGAAGATATCCGCTTTGCCGACGGGCAGGTGCATATCGGTTCGGACACCATCAGCTTTGCCGACCTGGTATCGCAGGCTTACGTCGCCCGTATTTCCCTGTCGGCCACGGGTTTCTACAAAACCCCGAAAATCCGCTGGGACCGTGTGGCAGGCAAGGGGCGGCCGTTCTACTATTTCTCCTACGGTGCGGCGGTGACCGAGGTGATCGTCGATACACTGACCGGCGAGAACCGCATCCTGCGCGCCGATGTGCTGCACGATGTCGGCAACAGCCTGAACCCCGCGCTCGACATCGGCCAGATCGAGGGGGCCTATGTGCAGGGTGCCGGCTGGCTGACGACCGAGGAACTGGTCTGGAACGACGACGGGCGGCTGATGACCCACGCGCCCAGCACCTATAAAATCCCGGCCTGCTCGGACCGCCCGCGCGAATTCAACGTGGCGCTTTATGATAACGAGAACCGCGAGGATACGATCTATCGTTCCAAAGCGGTGGGCGAGCCGCCGTTCATGCTCGGCATCTCGGCGTTTTTCGCGCTGTCGGATGCGCTGGGCGGCGACGACTATATCGCGCTCGACGCACCCGCCACGGCGGAGCGCTTGCTGATGGCGGTTAAACCATGAGCGTGCGGATTGTCATTGCCGAGCATTCCGGCTCCACCCCGCGCGGGGCGGGGACGGTGATGTGGGTGCATGACACCGGCCAAAGCGGCACCATCGGCGGCGGGG
>WFTU01000155.1 GCA_015485375.1 Paracoccaceae bacterium
CCGACGAACACTTCCAGCGCGCCCTGTCGCTGAATCCGCAGGACGGCCGCACACACAACAACTATGCGGTGATGCTCTGCCAGGCGCGCAAGTTCGACGAGGCGGAAGAACATTTTCTGATCGCCCTGAAAAGCCGCAACTACAAGACACCGGCGAGCGCCTTCGAAAACCTCGGCGTCTGCGCGATGCAAAAACCCGACCTCAAAAAGGCGGAAAGGTATTTCCGCCGCGCGCTGCAGATCGCCCCGACCCTGCCGGTATCGCTACTGAGCATGGCGCAGATCAGCCTCGACAATAAGCGTTACATGAGCGGCCGTGCCTACCTGCAACGCTATCAGGAGGTGGCGCCGCCCACCGCCCGCAGCCTGTGGCTGGGGATACAGATCGAGACGCAGTTGGGCGATGAGGCCGCGGTGCGTGAATATGCCGACCAACTGAGCCGGCACTTTCCCGATTCCGACGAAATGGGGCTGTTGCTGGAGATGGAGGCGCAGCAGCGATGAGCACCCCCGGGGGGGGCGGGACAGAGGCCGAGACCACGGCGGTGCCGGGGGAGCGGCTGCGTCTGGCGCGTGAAGCCTTGAAGCTGGGCCAGCAGGATGTGGCCAAGCGTATCCGCATCGATGTCGACAAAGTGGCGGCGCTGGAGGCCGGCGAGATCGCCAAGGTGGGGGCGCCGGTGTTTGCCGCCGGTTATATCCGTGCCTATGCACGCATCGTCGGCCTGTCGGCGGACGAGCTGATTGCCCAGTTCGAAGGCCTGGCGCAGCTCCATGCGCCTTCGGCGACGCTGGCCTCCGCAAGCGGTGATGATGGTCTGGATCGGCTCAGCACCGGTCTGCCGACGGCCTTTTCGCGCCGCAATGGCCGGCGCCGGGGCCTGCGCCTGATCGGTGCGGGACTGCTGATCGCGGCCCTTGTGGCGGCGCTGCTGTGGGTGATGAAGGGCGGAAACCTGTCGCTCTCGGGGACGCCGCCGGCGAGCGTGGTCACCAAGCCATTGCCACAGCAAGGGGGCATGTCTGCGCCTGTCGAGGAGAGCCCGCAAACGGTCTTGCGGGAAGAAATTCCGCTGCAGCAAGCCCCGCCGGCGGAAAGCGTCGAGCCTGCACGGCAGGTACTGGCGATTCCTGCGCCGACAGAATACGCCCCGGCATCTGAGGGCCGCGAGAAAGAACCTGTGCCCGGGCCGGCCAGCCGGCCTGCGCTGTCCGCCGACGAAGCGCCAGGCCCCGCGGATACGCCGGCCAGCGGGGGCGTGAATGCGTTGAGCCTGTATTTTCAGGAGGATTCCTGGGTCGAGGTGCGTGATGCCCGAGGCGAGCGCCTGATGCACCGGCTGGCGCGCGCCGGCCAGTCCCAGACCCTGCACGGCGTGGCGCCCTTCGCCGTGGTGCTGGGCTACGTGCCCGGCGTGACGATTTTACTCGATGGCGAGGCGGTGGATCTGGGCAAATACCAGGGCCGGCGCCTGGCGCGTTTTTCCGTGGGTACCGAGACGGCTAACGAGAATTAGTGGCAATGCACAAACCTGACTATCAGATCATCCAACGTCGCAAGTCGCGCCAGATCATGGTGGGCAACGTGCCGGTGGGCGGCGATGCGCCGGTGTCGGTGCAGAGCATGACCAATACCGAGACCACCGACGTCGAGGCCACGGTGGCGCAGATCGAGGCATTGGCCCGCGCCGGCGCCGACATGGTGCGCGTCTCTGTGCCCAGCATGGAGGCCGCCGAGGCCTTCGGCGAGATCCGCCGCCGGGTCGATCTGCCGCTGATCAGCGACATCCACTTCGATCACAAGATCGCCCTGCGCGTCGCCGAGTTGGGGGTGGACTGCCTGCGCATCAACCCCGGCAACATCGGCCGCGAGGATCGCGTGCGCGCGGTGGTGGACGCGGCGCGTGACCGCGGCATTCCCATCCGCATCGGCGTCAACGCCGGTTCGCTGGAAAAGGATCTGCAGAAGAAATACGGCGAGCCCACGCCGGAGGCGCTGGTGGAGTCCGCCCTGCGCCACATCGACATCCTCGATCGCCTTGACTTCCCCGACTTCAAGGTCAGCCTCAAGGCCTCGGATGTGTTCATGACCGTCGCCGCCTACCGGCAACTGGCCAGCCAGATCGAACAGCCCCTGCATCTCGGCATCACCGAGGCGGGCGGCGCGCGCGCCGGCGCGGTGAAGTCCGCCATCGGCCTCGGTATGCTGCTGGCCGAGGGCATTGGCGACACCATCCGCGTGTCCCTGGCCGCCGACCCGGTGCAGGAGATCAAGGTGGGTTTCGATATTCTGAAAAGCCTGCA
>WFTU01000156.1 GCA_015485375.1 Paracoccaceae bacterium
CGGAGATGTGTATAAGAGACAGGTCCTACGGGGCGCGCCTGCCCGCCGGGAAGCAGAAGGTCAATCCGTTTTCCTTTCTGGAACGCAATCTGGTACGTGCCCTTGGCGAAAGAATAGCAGAGCCCTATCGCATCGATACCACCACCTATCGCGACAAGGTGGAGATTCGCGTGCAGCTCGATGAAGGGGTGCTGCGCATCCTCACCGGCGACAAGCGGTTGTTCAGCTCCACCACCTATATCTTCATCATCTGGATGGTCGGCACATCGCTGGTGCTTCTGGCGATCGCCATTCTGTTTCTGCGCAATCAGATCCGCCCGATCCGCCGTCTGGCCCGCGCGGCAGAGGATTTCGGCAAGGGCCGCGATGTCGAGGATTTCCGCCCCTCCGGCGCCTCCGAAGTGCGGGCGGCGGCACGGGCCTTTCTGGTGATGCGCGCGCGGCTGAAGCGGCAGATCGACCAGCGCACGGAAATGCTTGCGGGGGTCAGCCACGATCTGCGCACGCCGTTGACGCGGATGAAACTGCAGCTGGCGATGCTGGAAGAGGGGGAAGATACCGAGAACCTCAAGGCCGATGTCGCCGAAATGGAGAAAATGGTCGAAGCCTATTTGTCCTTTGCCCGCAGCCAGGAAGACGAAGTGGCCGAACCCGTCGATGTGGCGGCGTTACTGGAAACCATTGCCGGCAATATTCGCCGCCAGGGGGGCACGGTCAGCCTGCAGTGCCCGCCGGGGCTGACCATCGTCGCCCGTGCCGGCGGGCTGCGGCGTTGTCTGGCCAATCTGATGGAAAATGCCCGCCAGTATGGCGGCGATATCTGGGTGACGGCACAGGCTGGAGAGGATTTTGTCGATATCGTCATCGACGATAATGGCCCCGGCATTCCCGAATCGCGCCGTGAAGATGTGTTGCGCCCCTTTGTCCGTCTGGAGGATTCGCGCAACCGCGATACCGGCGGCAGCGGCCTGGGGCTGAGCATCGCCCGCGACGTGGCCCGCAGCCATGGCGGCGATCTGTTGCTGGAAACATCTCCGCAAGGCGGGCTGCGGGTGGTGCTGCGCTTGCCCGTATAACGGCTGCCGGAAGGGCTATTCGTTCAGGGTCCGGACCCTAGTCACCTGGAACTATAATACGTATCATTGATCGAGTTGGTTTTTTGGAGATGATGCGATGGTGGGTCGGGTGGCGGATGCGGTGGTGCTCAGTGAGGACGAGCGCCGGTTTCTTGAAGGTCAGGTTCGAAGGCACAAGGCTGCCCGTTCGCTTTCGGATCGCTGCCGAATGATCCTGCTATGCGCCGCAGGCCTGCCCAGCAAGGAGGTGGCCGCGCGGCTCGGGGTGCATGAACACACGGTCGGTAAGTGGCGGCGGCGTTTCGTGAAAGATCGGATCGAAGGTCTGACCGATGAATACCGCCCCGGTCGGCCGCGCACGGTATCGGATGAACAGGTGGCCGAGGTCATCGAGCGCACGCTGCACACGATCCCGAAGGACGCCACCCACTGGTCGACCCGTTCGATGGCGGCTGCGACGGGGCTTTCGCACACGACCATTCGGCGGATTTGGAATGCGTTTGGCCTGCAGCCGCACCGGTCTGAGACCTTCAAGCTTTCGACCGATCCGCTGTTCGTGGACAAGGTGCAGGACATCGTGGGACTGTATCTGTCCCCACCTGACCGGGCTATCGTGTTGTGCGTGGACGAGAAATCCCAGATCCAGGCACTGGATCGCGAACAGCCGGTCCTGCCCATGGCGCCCGGCGTGGCCGAACGGCGCACCCACACATACATCCGCCACGGAACTACTTCGCTTTTTGCCGCGTTGGACATTGCGACAGGGGCGGTGATCGGAAAATGCTACAAACGCCATCGCGCGACGGAGTTTCTGGACTTCCTCAAACAGATCGACCGACAGATGCCAGAAGGGGTGGAGGTGCATATCGTCATGGACAATTACGCCACCCACAAGACGCCGAAGGTCAAGGCATGGCTGGCGCGCAGGCTGCACTGGCATATCCACTTCACCCCCACTTCCGCGTCCTGGATCAATCAGGTCGAACGCTGGTTTGCCGAATTGACCCGCAAACAACTGCACCGCGGTGTCCATCGTTCAACAACCGAACTGGAAGCCGACATCACCGCCTTCATCAAGGCCCATAACCAAAACCCCAAACCCTACAAATGGGTCAAATCCGCCGACGAGATCCTCGCCGCCGTCAAACGGTTCTGCCAGAAAACGAAGCAAACCCAATGTGGCGAACTTTAGATTCAGGTGACTAGGGTGTAGACCATGATGCTGTGCCGTCGCCCGCGGATACGCTGTTCGGCGCGGCAGGTCAGCATCGCCGCCAGATCGGGCCGCCCGGCCTGTTCCCGCAGCCCTTGGTAGAGATCGCTGCTGACCGCCAGCGGCGTGTGCAGTTTACGGGTCAGCCGTTCCAGACGGCTGGCGACATTGACCGTATCGCCCAGCACCGCGAATTCCAGACGATTGTCATCGCCGATATCGCCGAGAATGGCGGTGCCGTAATGAATGCCGATGCCGATGGCAACCGGATCCTCGGGGCGATTTCTCTCGTTCCACTTTTGCAGGTTTTTCAGCACTTCCAGTGCCGCCTCCAAGGCGCGGGCCGGATCGTCGCTGGCCGGTTGCGGCGTGCCGAATGTCGCCATGAGCCCGTCGCCGGTGAATTTTTCGACGGTGCCCCGATGGGCAAAAACGCCATGGGCGAAAATACGGTGCAGATCGCGCAGCAGGCCGATCAGCGCATCGGCTCGGGTACGTTCGCTGATA
>WFTU01000157.1 GCA_015485375.1 Paracoccaceae bacterium
ATCTTCGACAGCCTGAAACCCCCCGTCATCCTCGCAGGAGACAGCGCCGGCGCCACCCTCGCCGCCGCCGTCACCCACCGCCGCCGCGACAGGGTTCTGGCGCAAGTCCTGATCTATCCGTGGCTCGGCACCCCGCGCGACACCAAAAGCTACCGCCGCAACGCCAACGCCCCGATCCTGAATGCCGACGCCATGCGCTTCTTCCACGACGCCCTCACCGGCGGCGAAAATTCCGCCTACGCCCCGCTCGACGACCCCGATTTCACCGCCCTGCCGCCCACCCTGCTCACCGCCGCCGAATTCGACCCGCTGCACGACGACGCCACCGAATACGCCGCCCGCCTGAGCGCCGACAACGTCCCGCACACCCTGCTCGAGGACACGGGCCTCGTCCACGGCCACCTGCGCGCGCGCCATATCTCCGCCAAAGCCGGCGCCGCTTTCAAACGCGTGACGGACGCCATCACCGCGATCGCCAACCAACAACCCCCTTGGAACATGCGCCGTTCACCCCTATAAAGCGCCTGAAACCAACCGGAGGGCCAGGACCATGCGCACAGCGAAAGTCACCCGCAAAACCAACGAGACCGCCATTTCTGTCGAGATCAACCTCGACGGCACCGGTGTCTATAACAACAAAACCGGCGTCGGTTTCTTCGACCACATGCTGGACCAGCTCTCGCGCCACGCCCTCATCGACATGACCATCGCCGCCGAAGGCGACCTGCACATCGACGACCACCACACAGTCGAGGACGTGGGCATCGCGCTCGGCAAGGCCCTCGCACAGGCGGTCGGCGACAAACGCGGCATCAACCGCTACGGCTCCTGCCACCTCGTGATGGACGACACGCTGGTGCGCGCCGCGCTCGACCTGTCGGGCCGCGCCTATCTGGTGTGGAAAGTCGATTTCACCGCCGAACGTATCGGAACATTCGACACCGAACTGGTGCGCGAATTCTTCACCGCCTTCGCGATGAACTCCGGCATGAACCTGCACATCGAGCGTCTGGACGGCATCAACAGCCACCACATCGCCGAGGCCAGCTTCAAGGCCGTGGCCCGCGCCCTGCGCGACGCGCTGGAAACCGATCCGCGCAAGGCCGACGCCGTGCCCTCCACCAAAGGCACGCTCAGCGAATGACCACGGTAATTGTCGACTACAATTCCGGCAACATCCACTCGGCGGAGAAATCCTTCCAGCGGATGGCGACGGAGCTGGAGACCGCCCCCGTGACGGTTTCCTCCGACCCCGACGTGATCCGGCGCGCCGGCCGCATCGTGCTGCCCGGCGTCGGCGCCTTCACCGACTGCCGCGAGGGCCTCGCCAGCTTTGAGGGCCTGTTCGAGGCCATCGAGGACCGCGTGCTGAACGGCGGCGTCCCCTTCCTCGGCATCTGCGTCGGCATGCAGATGATGGCCAGCGTCGGGCGCGAGCACGGCCACGACACCGCCGGTTTCGACTGGATCCCCGGCGAGGTGGTCGAGATGACCCCCGCCGACCCGTCCCTGAAAGTCCCGCACATGGGCTGGAACGACCTGCAAGACATCAAACCGCATCCGCTGTTCGAAGGCATCGAAGCCGGCGACCACGCCTATTTCGTCCACTCCTACCACCTCGTCCCCACCGATCCGGCCCATGTGCTGGCAACCGTGGACTATGGCGGTCCGGTCACCGCGGCCGTGGGACGCGACAACATGCTCGGCACCCAGTTCCACCCCGAAAAAAGCCAGAAAACCGGCCTCCGCCTGATCGGAAATTTCCTGCGGTGGAATCCGTAACGTAACACCCCCTTGCCCTCGCCGCGCAAACACATAGGTTGGCTCCATCCCTAATACCAAAGGAGCCGATCGCATGGCCGACCAGACAATCCACCTGTCCGACTACACCCCCACCCCCTACCTGATCGAGCAGGTGCATCTGGACTTCACCCTGCACCCTACGCAAACACGGGTAAAATCGCGCATTTCCTTCGTGAAAAACCCCGCCGGCAAGGGCGGCGATCTGCGCCTTGACGGGCAGGAACTGGAACTCCTCTCGGCCAGCATCGACGGCGAACCGGTGGACCTCGCCCCCGACGCCGAGGGCCTGACCATCCCCGCCGCCCTCATGGGTGAAAAATTCACATGGGAATGCGAGACGCAGATCAACCCGAAGGACAACACCTCGCTTGACGGCCTTTACATGTCCAACGGCATGTATTGCACCCAATGCGAGGCCGAGGGCTTTCGCAAGATCACCTATTAC
>WFTU01000158.1 GCA_015485375.1 Paracoccaceae bacterium
CAGGAAATTTGTGATGCTTCCGGGATGGGAGCCTACGAGACCTCCAACCACGCGCGCATGGGGGCGGAGAGTCGGCACAATCTGGTTTACTGGCGTTATGGTGATTACGTCGGCATCGGGCCGGGGGCGCATGGGCGGGTAACGGTGGGCGGTCATAAGCTGGCAACCGAAGCGTATTCGGCACCGGATCGCTGGCTGGACACAGTGGAACGCGAGGGCTGGGGGCGGTCGCTGGCCGAGGAGGTTTCCGACGAGGAACAAGCGGCGGAATACCTGATGATGTCGTTGCGGCTGACCGAGGGCACCGATCTGCGAAGGTTAACAGCCCTTGGCGGTCGGGAACTGCCTGCGGGAAAGCTCGCGGAACTGGCCGAAGACGGTTTTGTCGCGCTTGAAAACGGGCGGTTGCGGACCACCTTGAAAGGGCGGCCGCTGTTGAATGAAATCTTGCGGCAATTACTGGCGGGCTGATGCGGATTTTGTGGATTTCATTCGGATTTCTTAGCCTGCTCGCGGGGATAATCGGGGCGTTTCTGCCGATTGTCCCGACTGTGCCGTTCTTGCTGCTGGCCGCATATTTCTTTGGCAAATCCTCGGAACGCCTGCATGGGTGGTTGCTGGGGCATCCACGCCTCGGCCCGCCGATCCGTGACTGGGAAGAACGCGGTGTGATGCGCCGACCTGCGAAGTGGCTTGCGACGGTCTCGATCGGTGCGACGTTCGGGATTTCGCTGCTGCTCGGGGTGCCGCTCTATGTGCTGGGTATTCAGGTGCTGGTGCTGGGGGCGGTTCTGGTGTTTTTGTGGACCCGCCCCGAGGAATAACTACTGCGAAAGTAGGCGACAAAGGCCGTCGAGTTGCTCCAGGTCTTTGTATTTCAACCGTAATTCCCCGTTTCCACCCGGCTTGTGGTCGATGGAGACCTTAACACCCAGATGGGCGGTCAGGTCGCTTTCAATCGCACGGGTATCGGCGTCCTTGGCCGGTTTCAGGGTGCGTTTCTTCACCGGTTTCTGCGACTTGGCAAGCGCCTCCGTCTGGCGCACGGACAGACCCTTGGCGATGACGATGCGGGCCAGCGCCAGCGGGTCGTCAGCAGGGACAAGGGCGCGGGCATGACCGGCAGAGAGCTTGCCTTGGCGCAACAGTTCCAGCACCGGTTCCGGCAGGTTCAGCAGACGCAGGAGGTTGGCGATATGACTGCGGGACTTGCCCAGAGCTTCGGCCAGTTTTTCCTGCGTGTGGCCGAAACGATCCATCAGCTGACGGTATCCGGCGGCTTCTTCCGCCGCGTTCAGATCGGCCCGCTGGATATTCTCGATGATAGCGAGTTCCAGAACCTCGGTATCCGAAAGGTCGCGCACCAGCACCGGAATGCTGTGGAGCTGGGCGCGCTGGGCGGCACGCCAGCGGCGCTCGCCAGCAACGATCTGGTAGTCGCCCGGGTGCGCGGGATCGGGGCGCACGATCAGTGGCTGGATCACGCCTTTTTCGGCAATCGAGGCGGTGAGGTCGGCAAGGTCGGCCTCGGCAAATGTGCGGCGGGGTTGGTCGGGGTTGGCGTGAACCTTCTCGATCGGGACTTCGCTATCTGCAGCGGGTGGAGCGGGGGTTGTCGAGGCTCCGGTATTGTCCAGATTGACATCGGCCAGCAAGGCGGAAAGGCCGCGACCAAGGTTTTTACGTTCGGGTTTCTTTGCCATTTTCGTTATTTTTCAATCTGTTAGGTTACGCTGTGATAGTGTCGTTCATGCGCTCCAGCAACTCGGCCGCGAGCTTCTGATAAGCGATGCTGCCGCTGCTGCGGTGATCATAGATCAGGGCGGGGACCGAGTGCGAGGGAGCTTCGCTCAGACGAATGTTGCGCGGGATGATAGTCTCGTAAACCAGATCGCCGAGGTTCTGTCGCACATCGTCCTCGACCTGGGCCGAGAGGTTATTGCGTCGGTCATACATGGTTAACACGATGCCCTGAATTTTCAGTTTCGGGTTCAGGGATTGTTTGACCTCGCGAATGGTAAGCATCAGTTGCGAGAGGCCCTCGAGCGCAAAAAACTCGCATTGCAGCGGGACAAGGATCGAGTCGGCGGCCACCATCGCGTTCACGGTCAATAGATTGAGCGAGGGGGGGCAGTCTATCAGGATATAGTCGTAATTCTGGCGCAACGCATCATCGGAGGTCAGCGCCTCGCGCAAACGCAGCACGCGGTGACTGTCATTAACCATATCGACGTCGGCGGAACTGAGATCGCTGGTGGAGGGGGCGAGAAACAGCCCCGGAATCAGGGTTTTCTGCGCCACTTCGGACACCGGCGCATCACCGACCAGCAAATCATAGGTGGTGGTTTCGCGCATATCGGGCGTAATGCCGAAACCTGTGGAAGCGTTGCCCTGCGCATCGAGATCGATCAACAGAACCTTGCGCCCGACGGCCGCCAGCGCCGTGCCAAGATTGATCGCCGTTGTGGTTTTACCCACGCCGCCCTTCTGGTTTGCTACGGCGATAATATGATGCGACCCTTGCGGGCGCTGCGCGTCATCAGGCACGGTGGAATTCTCCGATACGGAGTATGACCGCGTTCGAGTCGGTCATACTGGGAAGTTTTTCAGGGGAAATATGCCAAGATAAAGCGGCTTCGGTCAATTCGGAATCGACATTGGCACCTTTCGGGAACAGGCAGGTGCCTGCCGAAATCCGGTGTTTTTCGGCAAATTCCAGCAGATTCGTCAACGAAGACAGGGCGCGTGCCGACAGAACATCGGCATTTTGCGGTGGCAGGTTTTCAATTCTTTCGGTCAGGACCGTGGCTTTTACACCCATCTCGCGGGCTACAGTGCGCATGAAAACGGATTTTCTCTGGTCGCTTTCGACGAGGGTGATGGCCATTTCCGGCGCTTTCTCGGCGGCGATGGCCGCGATCACCAGACCGGGAAAGCCCGCGCCGGAGCCAATATCAAGCCAATGTTGTGGGTTTTCGGATATCATATACCATATCTGGGCGGAATCGGCGAAATGGCGGAGCCACATGTTTTCCAGCGTGGACCTGGAAACCAGGTTTATTTTCGGGTTCCACTTTTCCAGAAGCGCCGCGTAGACCTCCAGCCTCTCCATTGTTTCACGTGAAACATCAAAGTAGCTTCGAAAATCTTCGGCGCTGGAAATCCGCTCCGTCATGCGCTGCGCTTTGCGTTCGGCTTGCGGATCCTCGACAGGATCAACGTGATGGCGGCCGGCGTCATGCCTTCCACCCGTCCGGCCTGCGCCAAAGTGGCAGGCTGGATCTTGCGGAGCTTGTCGCGCAGTTCATGCGAGAGGCCAGGAATATCTTCGTAGGAAAACCCGTCGGGGATGGTCAGCGCCTCGTCACGGCGCATGGCGGCTACGTCGGCCTTCTGGCGCTGGATGAAATGGGCATAGCGGGCATCATTTTGCACCTGCTGCTGGATGCCCTCGGGGATTTCGGCAAGTTTCGGCCAGACTTTTCCCAATGATTTCAGGGTTACGTCCGGATAGGCCAGCAGGTCCAGCGCGTTCCGCGTGACACCGTCCTGATTCATTTTCAGACTGAATTTCCCCGCTTCATTCGGCCGCATCCGATGCTCGCGGCAGAGGTTCTCGGCCCTGTGCAGGGCTTCCATGCGCTGCTCGAACACGCGTTTGCGCTCCTCAGACACACAGCCCAGAGCGATACCGATCGGTGTCAGGCGTTGGTCGGCGTTATCGGCGCGAAGCGACAAGCGGTATTCGGCGCGCGATGTGAACATACGATACGGCTCGGAAACACCGCGGGTCACAAGGTCGTCGATCAGGACGCCGATGTAACCGTCGGCGCGATCGAAGGTGATGCTGTCACGTCCCTGAACCGCGAGCGCGGCGTTCAGGCCGGCCGTGAGGCCCTGTGCGGCGGCTTCCTCGTATCCTGTCGTGCCGTTGATCTGTCCAGCCAGATAAAGACCGCCGAGCGCCTTGACCTCCAGTGTCGGTCGCAGGGCGCGGGGGTCTACATAGTCGTATTCGATGGCGTAGCCCGGCTGCAGGATGGTTGCGTTTTCCAGCCCTTTAATCGAGCGGACATAGTCCAGCTGCACGTCCGGCGGCAACGATGTCGAGATGCCGTTGGGATAGACGGTATGGTCATCCAACCCCTCGGGTTCAAGGAAAATCTGGTGCGATTCTTTATCGGCAAAGCGGACGATCTTGTCTTCGATCGACGGGCAGTAGCGCGGGCCTACGCCTTCGATCATGCCGCCATACATCGCTGATTTATCTAGGTTTTCCCTGATGATATCGTGCGTTCGGCTGTTGGTGTGGGTGATGCCGCAGGAAATCTGACGCACCGCGGGTTCCTTTGAAATGAATGAGAACAGCGCAGGATCTTCGTCGCCCGGTTGCATCTCCAGAACGTCCCAGTTGATGGTCCGCCCATCGAGGCGTGGCGGAGTTCCGGTTTTCAGGCGGCCGAGCGGAAGGCCGAGGGATTCGATCCTCTGGGCGAGGGGGATCGACGCGGCGTCGCCAATGCGCCCGCCGGACGACCGCTGGTCACCGATGTGGATAATCCCGCGCAAGAAGGTTCCGGTGGTCAGGATAACGGCGCGGGCATGGACTTCCGTCCCGTCGGAAAGTGTCACGCCTGCAATAGCGCCATCGGTAACGATCAGGTCGGAGACCTCGGCCTCCAGCACTTCGAGGTTGGCGCGGGATCTGATCTCGGATTGCATCGCGGCCTTGTAGAGCGCGCGGTCGGCCTGTGTGCGCGGACCCTGAACGGCGGGGCCTTTGCGGCGGTTCAGCAGGCGGAACTGGATACCGGAGAGGTCGGCGACGCGACCCATGACACCATCTAGCGCATCGATCTCGCGGACAAGGTGGCCCTTGCCGAGGCCGCCAATCGCGGGATTACAGGACATTTCACCGATGGTATCGAAGCGATGCGTGACCAAGGCGGTGCTGGCACCCATGCGCGCGGCCGCATGTGCCGCCTCGCTGCCAGCGTGGCCGCCGCCGATAACAATGACATCAAACATATGTTTCACGTGAAACAATCCTATTTTCCGAGGCAGAAGCTGGAGAAAATCTCGTCCAGAACGTTCTCGACATCCACTCTTCCGATAATCGAATCCAGCGCGCGCAGGGCTTGACGCATTTCCTCTGCCGCCAGTTCCGACCATTCGGAGCCGTTTCTTACATGAACTTCCGCCTGATTCAAAGCGACAACGCCATTTTCCAGTGCCACACGGTGACGCTCGCGGATGGCGCTGGTGGCTCCGGCGGCGCGTTGTTCCAGTTCGGTGGCGAGTTTTTCCAGTAGCACCTCGACGCCTTCACCGGTTTTCCCCGAAACAGCGAGGCCGGATGCCGGTGCCAGATCGGCCTTGCCGTGCACGAGCAGATCGCCGTCGCGCATGTCAACACCGAGCTCGGTAGCGTCGTCGGCTTCGCCGAGAAGGAAAACGCGGATATCGGCGGCGTTGGCGCGTTCAATGGCGCGGGAGATTCCGAGGGCCTCGACGGTATCACCGGACTCCCGCAAACCCGCCGTGTCCAGAAGGGTCACGGGCAGGCCGTGCAGGTCCATCCGCACCTCGATCACGTCGCGAGTTGTTCCGGCGACTTCCGAGGTTATCGCGGCGTCTCGACCAGCCAAGCGGTTCAAAAGGGTGGATTTTCCGGCGTTCGGCTTGCCGACGATAGCCACCTCGAAGCCGTCACGGATACGTTCGGATGCCTTGCTGCCGGACATTTCCGCCTTCATGCCTTCGCGGGCCCCAGAGATCAGATCCAACACCTCGGGCGTTGCATCGACCGGCACCTCCTCGTCGGCAAAATCTATCGTGACCTCGAGCAAAGCGATGGCGCGGATCAGGTCGGCACGCCAGTTTTCGGCCTTTTCGCTGAGCGCGCCGCGCATGACCTTCAGGGCTTGGCGCCGTTGCGCCTCAGTCTCGGCATCGATCAAATCGGCGAGACCTTCCACCTGCGCCAGATCGAGACAACCGTTTTCCAGCGCGCGGCGGGTGAACTCGCCGGGTTCGGCAAGGCGTAAATCGGGTTGTTCGGACAGTGCGCGCAATACCGATGCGATCACGGCGGTGGAGCCATGCAGGTGAAACTCTGTAACCTGTTCGCCGGTGAAGCTGGCGCCGAACTCGAACGAGATCACCATCGCCTCGTCCAGAACGGTGCCGTCGGAATCGCGCACAAGGCGCAGACCGGCTTTGCGAGGCGGGGGGAGTTTTCCCACCAATGCCTCGGCAGCAATAAAGGCATGGCGTCCCGAGATACGGACAATCGCCACACCGGCGCGGCCGCGCGGGGTTGCAAGGGCGAAAATTGTATCCGTCATGTATATTCCATTGTTATTAAACAATAATACCCGAACCAATGGTCCGGGTATCAGGTCTGGATGCCACCCGGATCAGGTGTTCATTGAGTCGAAGAACTCGGCATTCGATTTGGTCTGCTTCAGCTTGCCAAGCAGGAATTCGATCGCATCGGTTGTGCCCATCGGGTTGAGGATGCGGCGCAGGACGAAGGTTTTGGTAAGGTCGGCCTTGTCCACCAGCAGGTCCTCTTTGCGGGTGCCGGATTTGAGGATGTCGATGGCCGGGAAGACGCGCTTGTCGGCAATTTTGCGATCGAGAACGATCTCGGAGTTGCCGGTGCCTTTGAATTCCTCGAAAATCACCTCGTCCATGCGGCTGCCGGTGTCGATCAGCGCGGTGGCGATGATGGTCAGGGAGCCGCCTTCCTCGATATTACGCGCCGCGCCGAAGAAACGCTTCGGGCGCTGCAGGGCGTTGGCGTCGACACCACCGGTCAGCACCTTGCCCGAGGAAGGCACCACGGTGTTGAAGGCGCGGCCCAGACGGGTGATGGAGTCGAGCAGGATCACCACATCGCGTTTGTGTTCCACAAGGCGTTTGGCTTTCTCGATCACCATTTCGGCGACGGCAACGTGACGGGTGGCCGGTTCGTCGAAGGTGGAAGAAACCACTTCGCCTTTCACGCTGCGCTGCATGTCGGTCACCTCTTCGGGGCGTTCGTCAACCAGCAGCACGATCAGGAAACACTCGGGGTGGTTTTTCTCGATCGAATGGGCAATGTTCTGCAAAATCACGGTCTTACCGGTGCGCGGCGGGGCCACGATCAGCGAGCGCTGGCCTTTACCGATCGGCGAAACCAGATCGATCACGCGGGCGGTTTTGTCCTTGATCGTCGGATCCTCGATTTCCATCGTCAGACGCTCGTCGGGATAGAGCGGCGTGAGGTTGTCGAAGTTGATCTTGTGTTTGGTTTTTTCGGGGTCCTCGAAATTGATGTGATCGACGCTGACCAGACCGAAATATCTTTCGCCTTCTTCTGGCGCACGGATCACCCCGTCAACCGTATCGCCGGTGCGCAGCGAGTATTTGCGGATCTGTTCGGGGCTGACATAGATGTCGTCCGGTCCGGCAAGGTAGTTCGCGGCGGGCGAGCGCAGGAAGCCGAAGCCGTCCTTCATCACTTCCATCACGCCGTCACCGGAAATTTCCACGCCCTCGTCAGCCATTTCCTTGAGGATGGCGAACATCATGTCGCCCTTGCGCATGGTGGAGGCGTTCTCGATTTCCAGTTCCTCGGCCATTTCCAGAAGGTCGGCAGGAGTTTTGGCCTTCAGTTCGGCCAGAGACAGTGTGTTGATTTCCATAGGGTCGCCATAAAGTTACGCGCACGCGGCCAACGGCCACGTTATGCTTCGTCAAAAGGGGGGCGCACATGTTGGGCGAGGACCGCCCGTGCTTGCGGTTCAATAGCCTGAAATATCACGGAATGTCAAATCAGGTCTAGAACGGCTTCAGGATCACCATGAACACGATCACCAGCATAAGAACCGTCGGGACCTCGTTGGCGAGGCGGTAGGTGCGGCCGGAGCGGGTGTTTTCGTCGCGCTCGAACTCCTTGCGACGGGTCGAAAGCCAGCCGTGGAAGGCGGACATGGCAATAACCATCGCGGCCTTGATCCACGGCCAGATCAGCGACCAGTCGATAATGCCGGGCGTGAAAACCATGATCAGGCCGAAGGTCCATGTGGCGATCATGGCGGGATTGATAATGGCCCGCAGGAGTTTGCGTTCCATGACCTTGAAGGTTTCCGACATCTCGCTGCCAACCGGTGCGGTCTCGGCGTGATAGACGAACAGGCGCGGCAGGTAGAACATGCCGGCCATCCATGAAATCACCGAAACCACATGCAGGGCTTTGACCCACGGATAGGCGGAAACCAGAAAATCCTGCATCTTACCCCCTGATAATATTCAACATTTTTTCAACATTGGCCGGATCACCATCCGGTGTAATGCCGTGGCCGAGGTTGAAAATATAGGGGCCGTCGCCGAGGATATCGAGCAGGCGGCGGGTTTCGCGTTCCAGTGCTTCGCCGCCTGTTACCAGCAGCATCGGGTCGAGGTTTCCCTGCACCGTGATCTTGCTTTGCAGCGCGTCGCGGGCCCAGTCGGCGGGAACAGAGGTGTCTATGGCAAGGCCGTTGAACACCTTCTGGTCGGCAAATTTGATGTAGCCACCGCCGGCACCGCGCGGGAAGGCGATGATCGGCAGGTCGGGAAAACGGGATTTCAGCTCGGTGGCGATGCGGAGGGCCGGTTTAAGGGCATAATCCTCGAAACAGCTTCCGGCGAGGGTGCCGGCCCAGCTGTCGAACAGTTTGATCACCTCGGCACCGGCCTCGACCTGTTTGGCGAGGTATTCGATAGTGGCCTCGGTCACCAGATCGATCAGTTTTCCGAATCCTTCGGGATCGGTGTACATCCATTTGCGTGCCGGACCCTGATCCGGTGTGCCGCGACCGGCGATCATATAGCTCGCCACGGTCCAGGGAGCGCCGGCAAAGCCGATAAAGGTGGTTTCCTTGGGCAGAGCCTCGGAAATCTGTTTGACGGACTGGTAGACGGGCGCCAGCGTGTCGTGAATGTCGTCTTTACCCTTCAGACGACCCAGTTCGGCGACATTCGTTACCGGATTGAGGCGCGGGCCCTCGCCGGTCTCGAACCACAGGTCCATGCCGAGCGCCTGCGGGAGCAGCAGGATGTCGGCGAACAGGATTGCCGCATCAAAACCAAAGCGGCGGATCGGTTGCAGGGTGACTTCGGTAGCGAAATCGGGATTGTAGCACAGGTCCAGAAAACCGCCCGCATCGGCGCGCGTTGCGCGGTACTCCGGCAGGTAGCGCCCTGCCTGACGCATCATCCAGACCGGAGGCGTTTTCAGCGTTTCTCCGGCAAGAGCGCGAAGGATGGTTTTTTCTGGCAGTCCGGTCATTTTGTTCTCCCACTCTTAAATAAAGAATTTAAGAGAAGTGGTGGTTGATAGTAGGTCTTGTGCGTAACGGGGATTACCGTGTTTATCAAGTTTTGCACAGGGTTTTCCCGTCCGGTTGGTCGCGACATGAGCGCCCATCGGGGCTGTCTATGCTGAATATTCCGGCGGTAACAGCGGAAAAGGGGAAAAACTGTCCACAATTGCTTGTGAACTTTATGCACAGGGATAGAATCCGTATGGAATCCGCATAGGGTCGGGAAAACTCTGGCGCGTCAAAACGCTTGTGGGTATCCCCGCGCCGGTGCAGCATGTATCAACGGTTTTATCCACAGGAGTTTTCGCGATGCCGCGGACCTATCGCATCATTCTGCTGTCCGATTCCACCGGCGAGACGGTGACCTCCGCCGCCGAAGCTGTGGCGAGCCAGTTTCCCGATATGGATCTGGATATTGCCATGCACCCGTTTGTGCGCACTGTGGCGCGCGTGCGGGAATCCTTGGCGCTGATCGAGGAGGCCGATCTGGTGATTTATACTACGATGAATCCGGAAATAAGCGCGCTGGTCGTCGATACCTGTGATTACGCAGGCGTTCCGACAGTTCCGTTACTTGATCCGGTTTTGAAGGCGTTTGAAAATCTCGAAGGCAAGCAACCGACCGGTAAACCGGGGCGGCAGTATACGGTGGATCGGGATTATCTGGAGCGGGTGACAGCGATCGATTATGCCATCCGGCATGATGATGGCTTGAGTGCCGATTATCTGAAACAGGCGGACGTGATACTGGTCGGGGTTAGCCGGACCTCGAAAACACCTACCTGTATTTATCTGGCCTATCAGGGGATCAGGGCCGCGAACGTGCCGCTGGTGC
>WFTU01000159.1 GCA_015485375.1 Paracoccaceae bacterium
CTGAAAAAGCTGAAAACCAAGGGCGTGAACGCCATTGCCATGGATATGGTGCCGCGCATTTCCCGTGCCCAGAAAATGGACGCGCTGTCGTCGATGGCCAATATCGCCGGCTACCGCTCGGTGATCGAGGCTGCCGACAATTTCGGCCGTTTCTTCACCGGCCAGATCACCGCCGCGGGCAAGGTGCCGCCGGCCAAGGTTCTGATCGTCGGCGCCGGTGTGGCCGGCCTTGCCGCCATCGGCACAGCCACCTCGCTCGGCGCGATCACCTACGCTTTCGACGTGCGCCCCGAAGTGGCCGAACAGATCGAGAGCATGGGCGCCGAGTTCGTCTATCTCGATTTTGACGAGGGCGTGCAGGACGGCGCCGCCACCGGCGGTTACGCCGCGCCCTCCAGCCCGGAATTCCGCGAGAAACAGCTGGAAAAATTCCGCGAGCTGGCACCGGAGATGGACATCGTCATCACCACCGCCCTGATCCCGGGCCGCGACGCGCCCAAGCTCTGGCTGAAAGACATGGTCGAAGCCATGAAGCCCGGCTCGGTTGTTGTCGATCTGGCCGCCGAAAAGGGTGGCAACTGCGACCTGACCGTGATGGACGAAAAGGTGATGTCCGACAACGACGTCACCATCATCGGCTACACCGATTTCCCGAGCCGCATGGCCACCCAGTCCTCGCTGCTCTATTCCACCAACATCCGGCACATGATCGACGATCTGACACCGGAAAAGGACGGCGAGCCGGTCCTGAACATGGAAGACGACGTTATCCGCTCGGCCATGGTCACCAAAGACGGCGAGATCACCTTCCCGCCGCCGCCACTCAAGGTGCAGGCGATTGCCGCCAAGACCGAGAAGAAACCGGAAAAAACCCCCGAGGAAATCAAGGCCGAGGAAGCCGCCGCCATGAAAAAGGCCGGACAGCAGCAAACCATGCTGCTGGTCGCCGGTGGCCTGCTGATGCTGCTGATCGGGGCCTATGCCCCTGCCAGCTTCATGCAGCATTTCATCGTTTTCGTGCTGTCGGTCTTCATCGGTTTCCAGGTGATCTGGAACGTCAGCCACGCGCTGCATACGCCCCTGATGGCGATTACCAACGCCATTTCGGGGATCATCATCCTCGGGGCGCTGCTGCAAATCGGCACCGGCGGATTTATTGTACCGCTTCTGGCCGGTATCTCCGTTTTGATCGCATCCATCAACATCGTCGGGGGCTTTATGGTCACCCGTCGCATGTTGGCCATGTTCCAGAAAAGCTAAGGGGTTGATGACATGAGTATTGGTCTCGTAACCGCCGGTTATATCGCCGCTTCCGTTCTGTTCATCCTCGCGCTTGGCGGGCTGTCCGATCAGGAAAAGGCAAAACGCGCTGTCTGGTATGGCATCATCGGCATGGGTATCGCCGTTTTTGTCACCGTGTTCGGCCCCAACGTCACCTCCTACTGGTTCCTGATCCCGATGATGGCCATCGGCGCCGCCATCGGCGCCGTGGTCGCGCAGCGGGTCGAGATGACCGGCATGCCGCAGCTTGTGGCCGCGCTGCACTCCTTCGTGGGTCTGGCCGCCGTGTTCATCGGTATCAATTCCTACCTGAACCCGCCTGCCGAGGTCCTGTCGAACGCCGAAATCATCATCCACGAGGTGGAAATCTTCCTCGGGGTCTTTATCGGTGCCATCACCTTCACCGGCTCGATCGTCGCCTACGGCAAGCTCGCGGGCCAGATCGACGGCAAGGCGCTGATTCTGCCCTATCGCCACACTATGAATATCGCCGGCCTGGCGCTGTCCGTCATCCTGATGCTGATGTTCCTCAATGGTGCCGGTATCTGGACCCTGCTGCTGATGACCCTGATTGCGCTTGCCATCGGTGCGCATCTGGTCTGGGCCATCGGCGGCGCCGACATGCCGGTCGTTGTCTCCATGCTCAACAGCTATTCCGGCTGGGCGGCGGCGGCGACGGGCTTCATGCTCGGCAACGATCTGCTGATCGTCACCGGTGCGCTTGTGGGCTCCTCGGGTGCGATCCTGTCCTACATCATGTGCGTGGCGATGAACCGCAAGTTCCTTTCCGTCATCCTCGGCGGCTTCGGCGGCCCCTCCGGTCCGGCGATGGAGATCGAGGGCGAGCAGATTGCTATCGACGCCGACGGCGTGGCCGCTGCTCTGGAAGAGGCACAGAATATCATCATCGTTCCGGGCTACGGCATGGCCGTGGCACAGGCGCAGCAGTCGATTTCCGAGCTGACCAAACGCCTGCGCGCCAAGGGCAAGAACGTCCGTTTCGCCATCCATCCGGTGGCGGGCCGCTTGCCCGGCCATATGAACGTGCTGCTGGCCGAGGCGAAAGTCCCCTATGACATCGTGCTGGAGATGGAGGAAATCAACGAGGATTTCCCCGATACCGACGTGGTGATCGTGGTCGGCTCCAACGACATCGTGAACCCCGCCGCGCAGGAGGATCCCAATTCCCCCATCGCCGGCATGCCGGTTCTGGAAGTCTGGAAGGCGAAGAACGTGTTCGTGTCCAAACGCGGGCAGGGGACAGGCTACTCCGGCATCGAGAACCCGCTGTTCTACAAGGAGAACACGCGCATGTTCTACGGCGACGCCAAAGCCTCCGTCGATGCGCTGTTGCAGCGGATCAGCTAGGGCCGGACGCACATCTTTCAAAGGGGGCGGGATTATTCCCGCCCTTTTTTGTTGCGCTAACCCTTCCTTAACCAATCCGCTGTATAACCCCACGCACTGAGCGATAGAGGCTCCGAGGTCTCAGGGTTTATCGCGCCAAGACTGAATATTTCCTTAACCGCTGCTAAAGAAACTGCAGCAAGCCCAACCCGCCCGATCATTGCGCCGACTTTCAACCGGCACATGTCAGCAATACGCTCACGATCGGGCCTTGGCGCGGTAAGCTCTAAATACAGGTGGATTCTAACCCGAATTCCCCGATCGCCAGAGGCCAAGGCCTCCCCCGAGATTTCCGCACCAGAAC
>WFTU01000160.1 GCA_015485375.1 Paracoccaceae bacterium
ACATTCGCGCCTATGGCTACGTCGAGGTGCGCGCGGAAACCGGCGAGGAAGCCACCAAGAAGATCACGCACGCATTTCTTGCGAGGAACTTCGAGCCGCACGGGAACGGTGACGACGACTACGACTACAGCCAACCGACGAATGTCTACCTTATGGAATACAGTGACAACGAAGGTGATGATGTCGTCGATATTGAAATCGACATGCCGAACCCGGACCCATCGCCGGAAGCCAAGGCGCTGCGCTCGCTGATCGCAGCCGCCAGAAACTACCTCGAATTGTGCAGCACAAAGGACGAGTGCGACGCCGAGTTCGAGGCAGCGATTGAGGCGGCAGAGGGGGTGATCAAATGACCATCCAGTATCCCGTGAATTGCACCTACGACAAGAACGATGGAATGCTATTCCTCGGCTTCGCTGAAACCGAAAACGAGGCCTTGTCGCTCCTGAACGATGGCGTGGATGGCGGCGAATACGTCTCGGCCCACATTGAAACGACGCAGGCCGGGAGCGCGTTCAAGACCAAAGACCGCGCTCAAGAAGTCTGGCGCGACGAGATCGAGGCGGGATATGCCACCGTCTTGCCCGCGTATTCCGGCTGGATTGTCGAGATCGAGACGTGGCGCGGCGAATTTGTGGCGGATGATGGGCGATGATACCGCCCCGCACCGCCGAAACCGTGTTGGCCGAGATCAGGCATTTCGACCAAGTGCAATGGAGCCAGCCAAGCAATTCGCTGGCTCTGAAAATCATGGACCTCGAGAATGAATATCAGGCCATAACCGGGCGCGAGTGCCCAGCGTGGCCGCAGAGGAAGGAAGAAAAATGAAAACCTATTCATTCGACGTGCGGATGACCGCGACAATCCATGTTCCGGCCTCATCTGAAGCAGATGCCCGCGCAGAACTGGCCGAAAACATGTTCTACTGCCAAGCAAATTTCGGCGCGTGGCCTGACGGCGAGCCAATTCTCGGTGAGGCCACGATAGTCGGCGAGGCTGAGCTGGTTGGCCAAAGCGAGGAGTGGATTAACGATGACCTGAGCGACGAAATCAAGAAACAAGTGGCCAGCTTGAAAACCGAGATTTCGAAGAAAAAAATCTGGGTGATCCACACCGACACCGACGCTGGCAGCAATATGTTCCTGTTCTACACCGAGGAGGACGCCAACAGGTGGGCCCTCGAATGGTGCGCCGCTCTTTGGTCAGGCTGGTATGTGAACGAATACGGCCCGATGCCGACCGATCACTGGACCGACGCCTACGAATACCTCAGCGACGGCGGCGACCAATGGCTGCATATGCAGGAGTTTGAGGTGGACACGAATCGCCTCATCGGCAAATGTGCCGCCGATGTTTGAAATCCCGCTCGACAACATGATCCGCGCCATCGCCTTTCGGGAACTCAAGCCCGACAATGCGTTCGGCGCGGCGCATCTGGCAGCCCGCAGGTCCATCGAGGGTGCCGACATCGACGCCCTGACGGCCCACTACGCGGCAGAGGCCCGCGAAACCATCGCCCGCTTCCAGAATCTGGAGCCGGGCGACATGCCCCCCGACACGGACGATCTGGCGCTTCTGGTGGACGTGGTGGCGTTTCGCCACGGTCTTACCTCGCGTGCCGAAGTCTGGCGCACAATCGGCGTCACGCCAAACACCGGACGCGGATATTTCGGGCGCAATCGTGGCGCCGTTACCTGGCCGATCTGGTTCACGCTCATGGCTGAAGCAGGATTGAGGGGGCGCCTTCCGCGCTGATCAAAGCGGGCGCCTTGCTTTTCCAAGCCCTCTCTCCCATGTTCATAAAATGGGAAACGATGTTCCGTTCTTCTGGTTCCTGAACCCGAATTTCTTGGCATTCGTGGCCGTTTGCGCCGTGATCTACGCCGTAATTCGGGTTTGGAACATGCTGAAAGACCGCCGGTAACGAGCCGCGCCGTCTGACGTGCCGCTTTCGCGTGCGCTAAAAATGGACTATATGCCATCTGGATAGCCGCTTGACTGGATAATACTACACCAGCGACAATAGCGGCAGAGCAGGAGGCAGGACGTGGCGAAGCACCACAATCCGAAGCGCGAGAGGTTTTGCCAGGAATATCTCAAAGATTTCTGCGGCAAGGCGGCTGCAATTCGTGCCGGATACTCGCCCAAAACCGCCGCCAACATCGCATGGCAAATCCTCAACGAGGACAAAGAAGCCCAGGCACGCATCAAGGAACTGACAGAGGCTGCCACCAAAAAAGCCGGGATAGAAGCCGAGGACGTGATCAGAGAGATCGCAAAGCTCGCATTCTCCAGCCTCGAAAACTTTGTCACCATCACCGACGATGGCAGCGCCTATGTCGATCTGCGGCGCGCCACAAGCGACCAGATGGCCGCCCTGACCGAAATCACCACCGATACCTACGTGGACGGACACGGCGAAGCCGCGCGAGAGGTCAAGAAGGTCAAGATCAAGATCGCCGACAAGATGCGCGCCCTCGAAAAACTCGGGCTGCGCTTTGGCCTGTGGAAATCAGACGCAGGACAGGTGGCCGACAGCATCGCGCAAGCCATCGCCCAGATTCAGGAGCGCGGATCCACGGTGCCGGTTCGGCGCGATAACCAGGATCGCGTTTCGGGGGCGGAGCAATGAAGGTCCGATCCAATGGCAAATGGCTGTGCGCGCGGTGCTACTACGAGGGGGTTTTCCACGCAGAAGCCGAGCGAGGGCTTCCACACTCGCATCTGATGGCCGGGGTGAACCTGATCTCGGTCGAACAAACGCACCAGCTGATCGTTACATTCTCGGGCATTTTCGCCCTCGACGGCATCACAGAGACGTTCGCTTTCGACGTGGCTTCGAATTACATGATGGACGTTGCCGTCATGGGCGCCATGTTGACGGCCATATCCCAAATCCTGGCGACACACGCTGAAGCGTCGGCCGACGACGAGCCAATACCGGGCGAAGAATGCCCCAACGCGGACCCAGCGAAACCGGTGCTGCATTGACCGCGCGCGCCACCATATCACCGGACGACCTCGACCCGTCATTCGAGCCGAGCACCGAGGCAGAAATGGTGACCTGCCTCGCCTCGTGGAAGTGGCGGATATTCTCGGGCCGCCTCTACAAGATCAAGACCAAGGAAAGCGAGGATGGCAGCGGAAATCTCGTGATCCCGTTTGTCCCGAACGAGTCCCAAACAGACCTGCTGGACCGGATCAACAACCGGAATTTGGTCCTGAAGGCGCGCCAACTCGGCTTTTCAACACTGATCGAAATTCTCGCCTTCGACCATTGCCTTTTCAACAAGAACCAGACCGCGCTGATCATCTCGCACTCGATTGACGACGCCGAGGTGCTTTTCCGCGACAAGATCAAATTCGCCTATGACAACCTCCCGCCGTTCTTGAAGCAGCGCATCCGGCTCGACAAGGAAACACAGAGCCAGCTGATCTTCGACAATGGCTCATCCCTGCGCGTCACCACGTCCGGGCGCGGCGGCACCGCCCAATTCCTGCACGTCTCCGAATTGGGCAAGATCGCCGCCAGATACCCGGACAAGGCGCGCGAGATCACCACCGGCGCGCTGCAAACGGTTCCGCAAAACGGCCTCGTGTTCATCGAATCCACAGCCGAAGGCAAATCCGGCGTTTTCTACGACCTCGCCAAGAAGGCGCAGGAAAAGGCAGAGGCCAAAAAGCCGCTGACGGCGATGGACTACAAGTTTCACTTCTACCCGTGGTGGAAGGAGGACAAATACCGCCTCGACCCGACAGGCGTGACCATCAGCGCCAAGGAACACGAATATTTCGACGACGTTGAAGGCATCATGGACTGCGTGATCGACCTGGATCAGCGGGCCTGGTATATCAAGAAACGCGACGAGGAGTTCATCACAGAACCAGCGCTGATGTGGCGCGAGTATCCGTCCACCCCAGAAGAATGCTGGCAATCCTCGACCGAAGGCAAGTATCTCGCGCACGTCCTGGCGCACGCACGCCGCGAAGGCCGTATTACCCGCGTCCCCCTGCTGCGCCACGTGCCCGTCAATTCTTTCTGGGATATTGGCGCCAGCGACGACACAGTGGTCTGGCTGCACCAGAAGGTAGGCATCATGGACCACTGGCTCGGATACCGCGAGGCATCCGGCGAGGGGCTTTTGCCCTTTATCCTCTGGATGGAGAAGATGGAATGTGTCTGGGGCGGGAACTACCTGCCGCATGACGCTTCAAACGCCAAGCAGGGCATCGAGGACGTCAAATCCACCGTCGCACAGCTGCGCGAGATCAGGCCATCCTGGCAATGGCATGTCGTCCCTCGCGTCAGGTCTGTCCAGCATGGCATCGACCTGATGCGTGCCGACTTCCAGACCTACGTTTTCGACGAAGAAGCCTGCAAGGAAGGCCTGCATCACCTCGAAAACTATTCGCGTGAATGGAACACGCGGTTGCAGACGTGGGGCGATCAGCCCCGGCACGACAAACACAGCCACGCCGCTGACGCACTGCGCCAGAAAGCACAGGCATTCGAGGATTTCACCGATCACAGGAAGAAGCAGCGCCGTCGCCAGCGCGCAACGGGAATGACCGCATGACAGCCACACCGCAGATCATCACACCAGGCCAGCCGTCCAAACCGATGGCCGTGCCGGAACGACCGATCCTCGATCTCTCGATCCGTCATTTCGAGCGAAAGACCGGGCCTTTCCTGCTGGTCGGGACGTGGCTCAAGAAGGGCCGACGCGAGCCGTGCCTGGTGATCTTGCCCAGATTTCACAAGATCGAGAACGCCGTGCCCTGCGTGGTCCCGCTCTCAAGCGCGTGGCGGTGGTCTGAGGAATACGGGGACGAGCTTTGGGCCGCCATAACAGCCGTCGCCTTTGCGAGGGTCTTGCCCGGACTGAACCACCTCAAGGTCAGCGACGTGAACAAAGTCTTGGATGCCGTCAGGGGCAGCCTGGGCGACCTTGCCAACATGCCACCCGCGCCAGTCACCAAGCGGAAGATCGCCGGGGATTTGAAATTCACCAACCGGGAGACCGGCGAGGTCACGCAGAAGGACATTTTGGACGATGTTTGAGAACGACGACAACCGCATCGAGACCCGCGTGATCCGAGACGATCACCCTGTTGACCGCCTGCCATTGTCGGACGCTGCAAAACAGTCGGTGAAGCGAGATGGCGCCACCGGCATTGACATGGACGGAGAAGAAGCCCAGCAGATCCATTCGAACCTGCTGGGGCACTATTACCGCGAACTCGACCGGCAGACTGACCAGCGCCTTGAGATGGAAATGGATGAGGCGTTCTACGACCACATTCAATGGACGGCGGAGGAAATCGAAGTCCTGGAAGATCGCGGCCAGGTTCCGATCACCTACAACATCATTTCGACCGCCGTGAACTGGATCCTGGGAACGCAGCGGCGATCCCCGACCGACTACAAAGTGCTGCCAAGGACCAAGGAAGGGCTGAAGCACGCGCAGCGCAAAACCGAACTTATGAAATACATCTCGGATGTGAACTACAGCCAGATGCACGTCGCCCGAGCCTTTGCAGATCAGGTCAAGGCAGGCATCGGGTGGCTGGAGACAGGGGCCCAGGCGAACGAAGAAGGAGAACCGGTCTATGAGAGGTGGGAGAGCTGGCGAAACCTGATCTGGGACAGCACGTCGATCGAGATGGATTTCTCGGACGGGCGATACATCTTCCGCACCAAGTGGGCTGACACGGACACCACGCAAGCGATCTTCCCGCGCCGCGCCGGCATCATCAGGAACGCCGCCGAACAGGTCTTTGAATCCGGAAGCATGGCGCTCGACACGTCCGGCGACGACCCGATGGACAGCGCCGAAATTGCCCAATACCAGACGACCGGCTATTCCCACGTGAACCCTGGATACAGCAACCGCGAGCGCGTCCGCCTTTTCGAGGCGTGGTTTCGCAAGGTTCAGAATGTTCGCGTTGTCGATGGCGGTGATTTCAGCGGAGAAATCTTCGACGAGTATTCCGAAGGCCATGTCGCCCAGATCAACGAGGGTCGCGCAACCCTCGTGAACAAGCCGAGGATGCGCATGATGGTCGCGATCTTCACGACCTCCGGCCTGCTCTACATCGGCAATAGCCCATACCGGCACAACCGCTTCCCATTCACCCCAATGTGGGGAAATCGCCGCGCGTCGGACAACATGCCTTACGGTCTTATCCGGGGGCTGCGCGACATTCAGCGCGACATCAACAAGCGCGCCTCGAAGGCGCTGCACATCCTGAACGCCAAGCGCACCTACGTCGAAGAAGGCGCAGTCGATGACATCGACGGCCTGCGCGAGGAAATCGCCCGGCCAGACGCCTTGATCATCAGCAAGCCCGGTAAAACGCCGCCGAAAACAGAGGACGACCTCCATATGGCGGCCGCCCAGCTCGAATACATGAGCCGCGACATTGCCATGATCCAGCAGACCAGCGGCGTCACCGACGAGAACATGGGCCGCGAGACGAACGCCACATCCGGCAAGGCAATCCTTGCGAGACAAAGCCAGGGTGCGCTTGCCACGAGCCTCTTTTTCGACAATCTCACATTCGCGCGGCGAGTGCACGGCGAGAAGGTGCTCTGCAACATCGAGCAATTCTACACCAAGGCCAAGACCTTCCGAATCGTCGATGATCGCGGAAACCCCCAATATGTCGCGATCAACGACGAAACGCCCGAGGACAACTGGATCACACGAACCAAGGCAGATTTCGTGATCTCCGAGCAGGACGCCAACGACACCCAGCGCCAGGCCAACGTCGCGGCCTTGCTCGATCTGGTGGCGCGACTCGCCCCGACCGCGCCTCAACTCGTCCTGAACATTCTCGACCTGATCATCGAGATGATGGACCTGCCGAAAGGCTCGGAAATCGTGAAGCGCACACGCCAGATTACCGGCGTGACCGACCCGGACGCCGACCCCAACAATCCCGACCCCGAGACCATCGCAATTGCGCAGCAGAAGCAAGCGCAGATGGCGCAGCA
>WFTU01000161.1 GCA_015485375.1 Paracoccaceae bacterium
ACCTGGATGCAGACATACCGCCAGCGATAGCCCTCGGCGCGCAGCCAGATGATCCTGGCATCCAGCGGATCGACAAGGCCGAGCCATTCGAGACATTCCTCCATCCGGGCGATCTCGGCCGCCGACGGCACGATCTTCATCGTTGCTCGGTGCCAACCGTAGGCGTGCTTTGCCTCATGCACATATTCCGGCCAGGAGCGGCCATAGCCCCTAGGGCCGGAGCCCGGCGGATCAGGCAGGCGGCGCAGGGTGCGGGCGGCGTCCTCGAACCGGTCCTCGACCTCGCGCACGGTATATTGCCGCCGTTTCATATCTCGATCACCTCGATGCCCTGCGCCGCGGCCACCGCCCGACGCACCTCATAGTCGCGGGTTGGCATGCCCTTGGCGTCCTCGTAAACGGTGAGTCCCGTGCGCAGATCGGTGTAGGAGAAATCCACCGTCAGCCGCATGCGCCTACCCGTCCGGGTCAGGAGCGGCCCGTCGCGGCCTTCCAGTTCTAGCACCACCTGTCGGCGCAGGTCGGCAATCTCGCCGGCCTTTTCCAGCAGGCAGAGTTCCGCCCAGCGCTTCGCCTCGCGCTTGGAGTCAAACGCGATGCCGTCAAATTCCGTCCGCTTTGCGGCAAATTTGTTCCTGCGTTTTCGGATCATGCGAAGCACTCCCCACCATCGGCCTGACACAGTGCGCCCTCTGTCATGAGCGCCCAATCGCCCTGTCGGCGCATGAATTCGCGCATTTCCGCGCGCGTGTACCGCTTGGACCAATGCGCCGCCGACCCGGAGGTCAGGTCTGACGCCAGCGCCTCCATCCGTTCCCACCATGCCGCGCGCTCGGGAAATTCACGCGTGAAGGCGGCGATGTTGGCCTCGCTCTTAAGGAAGCAACCGTCGCAATTGCCCAGCCAGCACCTGCCGCCCACATTCGGCAGGCGGAGGTCAAATGGCTGCCTTCGCCAGAAGGCGGTGACATCGTGCCGGGATACACCGGCATCCGCGAGCGGGGTCCAGACCGTCCAACGGTCTCTGGGGGCAGGCTTGTTAAGGCGCCGGGGTTCATCAGCCCGCAAACCGACGCAGTTGGTCCAATGGTCCCAGCCAAGGCTGCGGAGATAACGCTTTGCAGTCCTGATCTTCAGCTCCGTGGTGCAGAACCGCGCCTGCTGGTTCGGTAGATACTTGCGCTTTCGGATCAGCGCCTCGAACGGCTCGCCGCACCGCGCCGCGCTGTTGTGGCTGACAATCTCGAAGAACGGCGCTTTGGGCCGGTATTCCAGCCACACGACCCGCACCGCCCAGCGCCGGCTGACTTCTTCGACGAAATCGAGCGTCTGCGGCATTTCCCGGCCGGTGTTCTGGAACGTGACCTGCACGCGATCGGGCAGGGGGCCGTTTGCCTCGATGATCTGGTGCAGCATGTAGGCGGAGGTGCGACCGCCGGAAAAGGCGATCTGCACATGGCCGTCAGGCAAGGCATAGGGCGATGCCGGCATGCTCACATCCCCAGCGCCTCGCGGTAGAGGTCGAGCACTGCCTGTTCCTCGGCCAGGTCGTCCTTGTCACGCTTGCGCTCGCGGATGATCTGGCGCAGCGCCTTGGTGTCGTAGCCGCACCCCTTGGCCTCGGCCATAACCTCCTTTTGCTGATCCGCGATTTCCTTTTTCTCGGCGTCCAGGCGCTCGTAGCGTTCGACAAACTGGCGCAATTCGGCGGCGGCTACGCGATACACCTTCTCGCGAGCAGTCTCAAAATCCGGGTCGGGTTTCAGGGGCACCCTGCCAGCCGCGCCCTGCGCCTGCTCAAGCTCGTCGCGCGTGAACGGGCCGGCCCTGGTCCCGCCCGGTGTCTCGATCGTCATTGTCAGGTCATCCATTTCGGTTCCTCCTTTCGCTCTCGGCAAGCCACCGCTCCACACTCTTTCGCCGGTAGAACACCCGCCGCCCGACCTTCACCAGCGGTGGCCCCATACCTCTGGTCGCCCAGCGCGCCAGCGTGTCGGGCTTCACGCCGAGTTCTTCCGCCAGCTGGTCTCGCCCGACC
>WFTU01000162.1 GCA_015485375.1 Paracoccaceae bacterium
TCGATTGGTTGTGCGGCCTGCACCACGAGGGTGCGGGTAGGCGAAGACCTCCGGGCGGGTCGTTGGCGCGCCCAGAACAAAAGTGAATGCGGAATCCATGTTGATGCGCAAGGCGTAGTGCACCGTGAAGGAGCCAAAGTATGAGTGTGATTGTTACAGACAGCGGTTTTTCTGGCGAAGACTGGACGCTGGGGTTTTATCCGGCCGAGGATTTGCCCCGATTGTTGGCGGAAGGGTTGCCGGCACTTGCGATCGATATAGCGAATGACGCCGATATCGCGCAGCTGGTTCCGCATTTCATGTCCATCGACATGATCCGTGTGGCCTTTCCGACGGCAGTGGACGGGCGCGGGTTTTCGCAGGCGCGGCACTTGCGAATGCTCGGGTATCAGGGGCGGCTTCGGGCGGCGGGGCATGTGATCTCCGATCAATATGGCATGGCGCGACGTTCCGGTTTTGACGAGGTGGAAATTCCGGATGCCCTTGCGGGTCGCCAACCGGAGGCGCATTGGAAAGCGCAGACCGACTGGCGGGCGCATAACTATCAGGAGCGGCTGCGCCGGAGTGCCTGAATTTGTGGCCAAGCGTCGTTCGAAACGATCCAGAATAGCGAGACCGAAATGAACCTTACCACACCGATTTCCGCCGCCGAAGCAACGCGGCGGCCCCGACTGCCGGATGCGCAGACCGTTACTTCGGTAACGCACTGGAACGTGCATCTGTTTTCGTTCCGCGTGACACGACCACAAAGCCTGCGATTCCGGTCGGGAGAATTCCTGATGATCGGCTTGCCGGGGGAGAATGGGCGACCGCTGTTGCGGGCGTATTCCATTGCGTCCCCCAACTGGGATGACGGGCTGGAGTTTTTCTCGATCAAAGTGCCGGACGGGCCGCTGACATCGCGATTGCAACACATCGCGGTCGGTGATCAGGTGATTGTCCGGCCCAAACCGGTGGGAACGCTGGTTCTGGATGCGCTTTTGCCGGGCAAGCGTTTGTATCTGGTTGCCACGGGTACCGGAGTCGCACCCTTTGCCTCGCTGGTGCGCGATCCGGAGGTCTATGAAAAATTTGACGAGGTTATCCTGACCCACACCGCGCGAACCGTGTCGGCACTGGAGTACAGTAGGGTGCTGGTAGACGGGATTTATCGCGACGGGATATTGCGCGAGATTGTCGGCGACAAGCTGCGCTACTACCCGACGACAACGCGTGAGCAGACGGCGAAGACGGGGCGCATTACGCACCTGATATCGTCGGGCGAGGTTTTTGCCGATCTGGGTCTACCGCGATTTGACCCGTCGATTGATCGCGTGATGATTTGCGGGTCCATGGCGTTGAATATGGACATGAAGGCAATACTCGAAGGCGCCGGATTTTGCGAAGGGTCGAACAGCGAGCCAGGGTCGTATGTGGTGGAGAAGGCCTTCGTCGGTTGACCGGTAAGATCTTACGCCACCTCGAACAGGCGGTCGATGATCGGGCAATCTGGGATGTCGCCGCGGGTGCATTCGGTGGCCATTTCGGACAGGGCGGTTTCCAGTTTTTGCAGCGTGGCGATTTTTTCCCGCACGTTTTGCAGGTGGAGCGTGGTGCGGGCGTGGACGTCGGCGCAGGAAACCCCGCGCGAGTCTACCATGGCCAGCAGGCCGCGGATTTCCTCGATCGTGAAGCCGAGATCGCGGCTGTGGCGGATGAAAGCGAGGCGTTTTAGCTGCTCGTGGCTGAACTGGCGGTTGCCGCCCGGGGTGCGGTCGGGTTCGGGCAGGATGCCGATGCGCTCGTAGTAGCGGATCGTTTCGATATTCACGCCGGAAAGGCGCGAAACTTCACCAATGGAATAGCCGCGCAGGTTTTTTGACGAAGGCATGGTTTTTCCTCTTGCATCTGTAGTTGCTACAGATCGTAGAAGACGGGGGAAATGAAGGCAAGGGGAGTCGAAAAACCATGGTAACGGGCGAGGAAAGCTTTAACGGAAGCGTTGAAGAGGGCGCCGATGTCGGCGGGCGGGTGGCCACCACCGGCAGTATTCTGGGGGCGTTGGCGATGACGTCCTGCTGTATTCTGCCGCTGGTTCTGGTCAGCCTCGGGGTTGGAGGTGTGTGGATTGCACAACTGACCGCGCTTTATGCCTACAAGTGGATCACTTTCAGCATTGCCAGCGTGTTTCTGGCCTGGGGATTCTGGAAGGCCTATCGGCCGGCCGGAGCCTGCGAGGCGGGCGCGGCCTGTGCGCGTCCGGTCAACCGGCGTCTGATGCGCGGAGCCCTGTGGGTGGCGGCGTTCGTGACATTTATCGCGCTGATCTTCCCTTACATCACCCCGTATATTTTGAGCTTCTGAGAAAGGATACCGGAATGAGAACCCTGTTTGCCGTGCTGGCACTGTTTCTGTCTGCGGTCGCGGCTTCGGCTGTCGAGCGCACTATCACGATCGAGGTGACGGGGCTGACCTGCCCGTCGTGTCCCTATATTGCCTCGCAGGCCATTGAGTCGGTGGAGAGCGCGCAGGTGATTGATGGCGAGTATAACGAGGAAGAGCAACTGGCGGTGTTTATCGTCACCTACGATGACGAGCTGACCACGGCCGAAGAGGTTGCGGCGGCGCCAGCGGAGTACGGCTACGAGGGCCGGATACTTGATGCAGCGACGGAGAGCTAGGCATGGATGATCGCAAGATGTTGCGCCGCGGGCTGATCGGCAGTGTTTTTGCCGCGCTGTGCTGCTTTACGCCGATACTGGTGGTGATCGTGGCCGGTGTGGGGCTTTCGGCAATCGTCGGCTGGCTCGATTATGCGCTGTTCCCGTTGCTGTTCGCCTCGCTCGGCGTGGTGGCGCAGGCGCTGTATTTGCAGGCGGGACGGCAGGGGCCCTCGCCCAAGCCGGTGATTGTCGGGCTGGTGGTTGTGCTGTCGGTGTTTCTGATCTGGATGGAGTTCCGTTTTGCCCTTCGAGTGTCGATCGGGGCGGCGCTGGCGGTTGTGCTTTATGGTCTCTGGCTGCGGCGGGCGACGGTTTCCGGCTGATTTTATTGGATGATGAAGGGATAATGTTATGGGAAATGTAGTAGAGGCCGGCGGGTTTGATCTGGCTGTCATCGGGGCCGGTTCGGCCGGATTTTCCGCAGCGATTACGGCGGCGGACGAAGGCAAGAAGGTGGCACTGATCGGGCACGGGACCATTGGCGGCACATGCGTGAACGTCGGCTGCGTGCCGTCCAAGGCGATGATCCGGGCGGTGGAGCCGCTGCATGTGGCACGCGCGGCGGAGCGCTTTGACGGGATCGAAGCCTCGGCCGGCGTGACCGACTGGAAAGCGGTTGTGGCGCAGAAGCAGGCGCTGGTGGATACCTTGCGCGGGGCGAAATACGAGGATGTTTTGCCGCAATACGAGGGGGTGACCTATATCGAGGGCGCGGCGGCGTTCGCACCTGACGGGGCGTTGATGGTGAATGGCGGGAAAATTGCCGCGCACAAGGTGATTATCGCCACCGGTTCACATCCGCATGTGCCGGACATCGACGGGATGGACGGTGTGGAGACGCTGGACAGCACCTCGGCGCTGGCGCTGGAGGCATTGCCGGAATCCATGATGATTATGGGCGGTGGTTTTATCGGTGTCGAGCTGGCGCAGATTTTTGCGCGTGCCGGTGTCGCGGTGACTATCGTGACGCGGCGCGGGCTGGTGCCGGAATCGGAGCCGGAAATCTCCACGGCCCTGCGCGGATATTTCGAGGCGGAGGGGATCACGGTGCTTTCCGGCCTGACTTACGAGCGCGTCGAACAGGCCGGCGGCAAGGTTGATCTGCATGTCTCGCAGGATGGCGCGGGCAAGGTGATTTCCGCCGAGCGGCTGTTGCTGGCGACCGGACGGGTTCCCAATAGTGCCGGCATGGGTCTGTCGGCGGCAGGGATCGAGACGGACAAACGCGGCGGGATTGTTGTGGACGAGCAGATGCGCACGACGCGCGAGGGGGTCTATGCGGCCGGCGATGTTACCGGCCGGGACCAGTTTGTTTACATGGCGGCCTACGGGGCCAAGATCGCGTCGCGCAATGCGGTGGCGGATGCGGGGATGACCTATGACAATTCGGTTATGCCGTCGGTGGTGTTTTCCGATCCGCAGGTGGCCTCGGTCGGGATGACGGAGGCGGAGGCGCGGGGGCAGGGGATCCATCTGGTGACCTCGGTCCTGACGCTCGACAATGTGCCGCGGGCGCTGGCGGCGCGCGATACCCGCGGGCTGATCAAGCTGGTGGCGGAAGCGCGCAGCAAGCGGCTGATCGGGGCGCATATTCTGGCGCCGGAGGGCTCGGACAGCATCCAGACGGCGGCAATGGCGATCAAGGCCGGTATGACCTATGACGATCTGGGGGCGATGATTTTCCCCTATCTGACCACGGTCGAGGGCCTGAAACTGGCAGCGCAGACTTTCGAGCAGGACGTGGCGAAGCTGTCCTGTTGTGCGGGGTAGCGGCGCGAAAAAACGACGCATTAGACATAGATCAAGGTTTGGTAGGGGGCTATCCGTCCATAGTGCCCTTCAAACCTTGATTCAACGGATGGAAAAATGCGCACGAGAGCTGATGAAATTACCGAAATCACCCTGCCGGGCAGCACAGTCCGCGTGGACGAGGCCGGTTATCTGGTCGATCCGGCGATGTGGACCCGCGAATTTGCCGAGATGGTTGCCGAGCAGGAGGGGATAGAACTTACTCCGCTGCATTGGGAAATTATCGACTTCATCCGCGATTATAACGACGATCACGGTGTGATGGTCGATGTCCGGCATGTGATCAAGCACCTCGCCAAGCTGAAGGGGATGGAGAAAAACCCCGCCCGTCGGCTGCTGTTCGAGATGTTTCCCTACGGATATGTCAAGCAGGCCATCAAGATTGCAGGCATGAAACAGCCGCGGGCCTGGAGCACGGGCTAGGCGCCGGTTTTTCCGTGCAGTCGGGTAACTGTGCGGTTTTTGGCAGTATTATGTCGTTTTTCACCTGACATGCCGGGCTGATGTGCTAGGCTGGTGTCATGAGATGGTGGAACCCCACATATCTTCGGTCTACGGGCATTCGCCCGAACGAGCCGAAACTCCGGGCGAAATATGCCCGGCCGCGCTGAGAAGCCGCGACGCGCCCTTTGGCGCACCCTCCCCTGAATGATAACTGACGAAAACCAACACGGAGAAAGTATATGAAGAATCTTATTGCAGGCGCCGCGTTCGCCGCGCTGGCCCTTGGCGCGACGGGTGCCATGGCCGAGGAAAACTGTGGCGAAGTCACTATGGCCGAGTTCAACTGGGCCTCCGGCGAGCTGATGGCCAATATCGACAAATTCATTCTGGAAGAGGGCTTTGGCTGTAACGTCGAGTTGATCGTCGGCGGCACCGCCCCGATCTTTGCCTCGATGAACGAAAAGGGCACGCCCGACATTGCCGGCGAGCAGTGGGTGAACGGCGTGCGCACGCTGGTTGACCAGGCGCTCGAGGAAGGGCGGCTTGTTGCGGTAAACCGCGGCCCGATCGAAGGTCTTGGCGAAGGCTGGTGGGTTCCGGCCTATACGCTGGAAAATAATCCCGAACTGAAAACCGTACTCGATGTGATTGAGCGTCCGGATCTGTTCCCCTCCTCCGAGGATCCGTCTGTGGGGGCCTTTGTCGGCTGTCCGGCGGGCTGGGGTTGCCAGCAGGTGAATATCTCGCTCTTCGATGCCTATAACATGGAAGAAAAAGGCTGGGTTCTGGTTGATCCGGGTTCGGCTGCGGGTCTTGACGGCTCCATCGCCAAGGCCAACGAGCGCGGTGAAAACTGGTTCGGCTATTACTGGTCGCCGACGGCCCTGATCGGAAAATACAACATGGTTCAGGTGCCCTTCGGCGTTCCCTATGCCGGTGACGAGGTCTGGAATACCTGCATCACGCAGGAAGGTTGCGAGAACCCGCCGCAGACCTCGTGGATCAAGTCCGAGGTGTTCACCATCGTCACCGACAAGTTCGCTGCCGAAGGCGGGCCGATCAACGACTATCTTGCCGCCCGCGTGTTCCCCGGTCCGGTAATGGGCGCGATGCTGGTGTATATGTCCGACGAACAGGCCGAGGGCTCCGATGCTGCCATCGAATTCCTGATCCGTTACGAGGATGTATGGACTAACTGGGTCTCGCCGGAAGTGGCCGCAAAAGTCAAAGCGGCACTTTAAGCGTGAAATAACGTCTTGATGCCCGGCAGCCTTGGCTGTCGGGCATTTGTTTTCAGGGTAGAGAAAGGTGCAGGGGCATGTGGGACTGGTATGAATTTCCGTCAATCGGCCGTACGGATTTGAGAGATTTGAAAAAAGCGGGAGACGAAGCTTTTAAGGCCTTTTCCCGTGCTTATGGCGAGAGCCTCGAAAACTTCTTCAAACCATTGCTGAGCTTCCTCGTGTGGTTCGAAAAGCTGCTGATCAATTCGCCGTGGCCGGTGGTCATGGGTGTGATTGCCCTGCTGGTCTGGGCCGGTTCACGCAGTTGGCAGCTGGTGGTGGCGACACTCGCGTCGCTGGCGTTGATTGGCTATCTGGGGATGTGGGAAAACACCATGTATACGCTGGCGCTGGTTTCGGTCGCAACGCTGGTCTGTATTGTGGTCGGTATCCCGTTCGGCATTCTGATGTCCAAATCGGACCGGGTGCAGGCCATTGTTACACCCATTCTGGACTTCATGCAGACGGTGCCCGCTTTTGTCTATCTGATCCCGATCATTCTGCTGCTGGGGCTGGGTAAAATTCCGGGGCTGATCGCGGTGTGCATCTATGCGATCCCGCCGATTGTGCGGCTGACGAACCTCGGGATACGGCTGGTGGACAAGGACGTTCTGGAAGCTGCCGACGCTTTCGGGGCCTCGCCACGGCAAAAGCTGTGGACGGTGCAGATACCGTTGGCGCTGCCCAATATATTTGCCGGCGTCAACCAGACGATCATGATGGCGCTGGCGATGGTTGTGGTGGCGGCGCTGATCGGTGTGCGCGGGCTGGGCATGGAAGTGCTGAAAGCGGTGAACAACCAGTATATCACGCTGGGTTTCATGAACGGGCTGGCGATCATGGCCATTGCCATCGTGTTCGACCGCACCTCGCAGAAGTTCGGCAAGCGTTTGCAGAAGCATTCGGAGATCATCCATGGCTAGTCACGGCATTGAAATAAAGGATCTCTACAAGATATTCGGCCCGAACGGCAAAAAGTATGTCGATGCCGTGCGCGGCGGCATGAGCAAGGCCGAGCTGAACGAGAAATACGGCCATGTTCTGGGGCTGAAGGATATCAACATCTCGATGCCTGCCGGCAAGATACAGGTGGTCATGGGGCTGTCCGGTTCCGGTAAATCCACGCTGATCCGCCATATCAACCGCTTGATCGAACCGACGGTGGGCGAGGTGATTTACGAGGGGCAGGACGTCTGCAAGATGTCCAAGGACGAGTTGTTGCAATTCCGCCGCATGAAAACCGCGATGGTGTTCCAGAAATTCGCCCTGTTGCCGCACCGGACGGTGTTGGCCAATACGCTTTATGGTCTGGAAATCCAGGGCGTGAAGCGCAAGGAGGCCGAGGAACGGGCGCGGCGCTGGATTACACGGGTCGGGCTGGACGGGTTCGAGGACCACTATCCCAACCAGCTCTCGGGCGGGATGCAGCAGCGTGTCGGGCTCGCGCGTGCATTGACCAATGATGCCGACATTCTGCTGATGGACGAGGCGTTCTCGGCGCTCGATCCGCTGATCCGCATGGATATGCAGGGCGTTCTGCTCGATATCCAGCAGGAGCTGCACAAGACGGTGGTGTTCATCACCCACGATCTGGATGAAGCGCTTCGGCTCGGCGACAAGATTGCGATCTTGCGGGACGGTGCGGTGGTGCAGCAGGGAACGGGGCAGGATATCGTTCTGCAGCCGGCGGACGACTATATCAGCGAGTTCGTCAAGGAGGTGAACCGCGGGCGGGTTATCCGCGCCGATACGGTTATGAAGCCGGGGACACCGGTGGACCTGACGATCGAAAGCGGTGCGTTGCTGGAAGATGTGGCCAAGCGGCTGACGGAAACCGGTGCCAGCGAGATTACGGTGGTGGACGGGGCAGGCAAGCCGCTCGGCCAGCTTACCTTGCACGAAACTATCGGAGCGATGGTGACGCCCGACTGATCACCAGTGCGGCGGCACCTGATCGGCGAGCGGCACGCTGGAGGGGTTCTCGGCCTCCTGTTCCGCCGCGCGCTGTATCAGCATGGCGATCTGGCGGGTGAGCCTGTCGATCTCCGCCTGTTGTCTGGTGACCACCTCGTTCAACTCCTCGATGGTCAGGGCCTGATGGGCGAGGCTTTCCTCCAGCCGTGTTATTCGGGTATCGGTCATGTGTCCTCCGGAAAATAGATGGCGGGATCGCCGGATTTCCATATCGGGTATTTGTGCATTATGGCGGCAAAATCTGGGCCGCCGGTGAAATCGTCCAGCCATTGGCGCAGCCTGGGCCAGGGCTGCGCGTCGAACCAGTCACGATCCACATTGGCGAACTGGCGCACGAATGTCACGATGGCCATATCCGTCATGCCGCGACTTTGACCCGACAGGAAGGGGCCGGATTGCAGGTGTGCTTCGAGTTTCGTCAGAAACCCCGAGGCAAACCTGCGCTGCTCCAGCACATCCGTGCCCTCGAACCGGTTGCTGTATTTGTACCGGTCGAGCGCCGATTTGAACGGGCCTTCGCATTCGGCGATCAGATCCATATCCATCCGGTCGAGCCAGCCTTCGGGGTCGTTGCGCTTCAGCGCCCAAAGCATGATGTCAAAGCTTTCGTCAATCACCGTCTCCCCGTCCACCAGAACCGGAACCGTGCCCTTGGGCGAGGTTTCCAGCAACTCCGGCGCCTTGTCGCGCAGCAGAATTTCGCGCAACTCTACCCGCTGGCCACTGACGAGCAGGGCTAGGCGGGCGCGCATCGCATAGGGGCAGCGGCGAAAGGAATAGAGAACCGGTTTCATCCTGTGCAGATAGGCCGCAAGCTGCGCGAAGGCAAGAACTGCGTAAAACCATCGACAGGGCCGCCTAGGAGCCGTAAAACTGGCTGGAACAGCATAGGGGAGCCGGAATTGGCCGAATTCAGCGAAAGAAACCTGCGCGATGCCATGGGACGCTTTGCGACCGGCGTTACCGTTGTCACGACGATGACGCCGGACGGGCCGTTGGGCATGACGGTGAACAGTTTCGCATCCGTTTCGCTCGATCCGCCCTTGGTTTTGTGGTCTCCGGCGCGCAAATCGGCGCGGTTTCCGGCGTTCGAGGCTGCCAGCCATTTCGCGGTGCATGTTCTGTCGCGTGATCAGCAAGATCTGGCCAAGGCATTTGCACTGTCGGGGGCGGAGCCGTTTGCCGGAGTCGAATACACGCTTGGTGCCGGTGATTCTCCGCTGTTTTCCGGTTGTGCCGCCCGTTTCGAGTGCCGCCATTCGGCGGGCCATGACGGCGGCGACCATCTTATTGTCGTTGGCGAGGTGTTGCATCTGGAACGTGCGGACAAGGAGCCGTTGCTGTATTACAAGGGAGCATTTGCGGGGCTTGAAAACGGGGGCGACGATGGGTGAGTATTTCCGCAACCGTTTGAAATCGTTCGGATATGCTTTCGCCGGAATCGGGCA
>WFTU01000163.1 GCA_015485375.1 Paracoccaceae bacterium
CCGGAGGAGTTGCAAAAACTGCTGGGACTGGCAGAGCAGGGCAAAACCCGCGCGCTGGCAGAGCATGCGGCGCGGTTGCGAAACTGCGCGGCGCTGGCGCAGGAACGCGCGGCGCTGGCGGAGGGGATGCAGGCGGGCGGCGGAGATTTTACGGCGCTGGCTCGCTGGCAAAACTGGATACTGGCGGAGAAACGGCGGCTCGATCAGGCGTTGCAACAGGCGGAAGCGGCGGCGGAGGAAAGCCGGAAGCGGGCGCTCCATGCCAGCGCGCGTGTACAGGCGCTTGATATATTGCTGGAGCGGGCGCGCGCGGTGGCGCTGCGGCAGAACCGCAGGCGCGCCGAGCAGAACGGAGTTCCGCCCGACGCGTGAGGTTTACTGCGACAGGATCGCGTCGAATTTGGCGACGAAGCCCTCGTAGGCCTGATTCGGCACCACCTCGCCATTGATAACGAAGGTCGGCGTGGCATTGATACCGTCGGCATCGGCGTTGGCGGTCGATTCGTCGACAAGGGCGCTTGCCATTTCGCTGTCCTGAATACAGACTTCCATATCGGCGTCTTCCAGCCCGGCTATGCGCCCGATTGCGAACAGGTTCTTGACGATATCAAGGGCCGTTTCCCCCTGTGTCCATTCCGATTGCTTGTCGAATATCATCTTGGCGATGCCGAAATAACGCATCTGGCCGCCGCAGCGGGCGATCATGTCGGCCCAGAGGCCAAGGCGATCGAAATAGATCGGGCGGTAGACCAGTTTGACCTTGCCGGTGTCGATATAGTTCTTCTGGATGAGCGGCAGAACCTCTTCGTGAAAACGTTTGCAGTGCGGGCAGGTGAAGGAGGAATATTCATACATGGTGATCGGCGCATCGGGATTGCCGAGGGTCATGACCTCGATCACCGGAGCTTCGGTGGCATCCTGTGCAAAAGCGGGCAGAGCGGTGGCAGCGGCGCTGGCAGACATCAGGGCAAGAGCTGCGCGGCGGGTCAAATTCGGGTCTTTGGTCATCGATAATCCTTTTTTTCGATGTTGAGATTTCTAGTAGCTATGTTTTTTCCCAGCAATTCCAATGCGGCACGAAAGCCCTCGTCCTCGATCGGGCTGATGGCGGATTCTATCTCGGCCAGCTTTTCGACGGGGAGGGGTTTTTGTACCGCGGGCCTGCTGTCAAAGGGGGCCTGCGCCTCGGCAAAGCCGTGGCTGGCGGTCTGGGTGATGCGGATGCGGGAAATGGCGTTGTAGCCGTAAACAGCGTTAATCTTTTCTTTCAGCTTCGGCAGCATCATCTGCAATTCCGGCGCGTGCGCCCCGTTGGCCAGAACGGTGAGCGTGGCCCCGAAGCCGTCGCGGGAATGGGAGACCTTGACCGGTTGCGTGATGCCCGCCAGCGCCGGGCCGACCACGTCTTTCCAGTGGGTCAGCAGGCGGGTTTCGGCGAAGCCGCGTTTCTCGGTCGCGCCGCGGATGCGTTTGGCCAGCAGGCCTCCGGTCTGCACAAATCCGCGCGCCCGCCGTTTTGTCGCGGCGGGGGGCTTGCGTTTTGCGGATTTGGCGTCAGATTCGCGGGTCATGGGACTTTCGGCTTTCGATCACATTTATATTACCTCGTTGTGCCCCTCCGGCCAATCGTTAATGGTGGGCGGGGCGTGAGTATGCCGCACCCGGGGCCGGATTCCGCCGATGTGCTGGACTGGTATGACCGCAACGCGCGCGTCATGCCATGGCGGATGCCGCCGGTGCAGAGCCGTGCCGGTCTGCGCTCCGATCCCTATCATGTCTGGCTGTCCGAGGTCATGTTGCAGCAGACCACCGTGGCGGCGGTGGGCCGGTATTTCACCGCTTTCGTTTCGCGCTGGCCGGATGTGCATGCGCTGGCGGCGGCGGAGGATGCGGCGGTGATGGCGGAGTGGGCGGGGCTTGGCTACTACGCCCGCGCCCGCAACCTGCTGAAATGCGCGCGGGTGGTATCGGCGGAGCTGCACGGTGTTTTCCCCGATACGGTGGAGGGGCTTTTGTCCCTGCCGGGCATCGGGCCCTATACGGCCGGCGCGATTGCGGCGATTGCCTTTGACCGCAGGGCAACCGTGGTGGATGCCAATGTGGAGCGGGTGATGGCGCGGCTGTTCGCGGTCCGCGAGCCGTTGCCGGATTGCAAGACGGAACTGCGGGCGTTGGCCGAAAGCCTGACGCCCGATGCGCGATGCGGGGATTACGCGCAGGCGGTGATGGATCTGGGCGCGACGCTTTGCGGGCAGCAACCGCAATGCGGGGCCTGCCCGTGGCGCGACAGTTGCAAGGCGCGGGCGCTCGGGATTGCGGCGGAGCTGCCGCGGAGGCGGGCAAAACCGCCAAAACCGGTGCGCCACGGGGTGATCTATCTGGCGCGGCGTCCGGACGGCGCGGTGCTGGTGGAAACACGGCCGGAGAAGGGGTTACTCGGCGGGATGCTCGGCTTTCCGGGCTCGGACTGGGTGGAGGGGGAGGTGCAACACGCGCCGCCGCTCGGGGCCGACTGGCAGGAATTGCCGGAAGAAGTGCGCCACACGTTTACCCATTTCCATCTGCGGCTCAGGGTTTTCACGGCGACGGTTGCGGATGCCGAGGGGCGTTTCGAGCGGGTAGAACCCGCGTCCTTGCCGACGGTTATGCGCAAGGTCTACGCTCTGGCAGGCGGCCGGGGTTTTGCCTATGCTGGAGGTTGATTCGAATCGAACAGGAAATTGTGGATGACAGGTGAAAGCAGCCCCCCGCCGGGCGCCGCGCGTTTTGCGGTATCTTTGGTCCTGGCACCTCTGGTAATTGTATCGGCGGTGTTTGGCGGCTGGACGATTGTGTTGGTACAGTTTTACGGTCTGGTAATAAGTTCGATTCTTGATCGAATATTGGGGAACAATAATACGAACCCCGACCCCGAGACCGAGGAAGCGGCTCTTCGCGGGCACCGGCTGCTAACCATGATCTGGCTTCCGATACAGATTTTCTTTGTATATTTTGCTATTGCGGCGGCAACCCGCTTCGGACATTTAACCGGTTTCGAGGCTGTGTTATTGATGGTGGCGGTTGGTATTGCCTCCAGTGAAGTCGGAATTGTCTATGCGCACGAGCTTATCCACCAGAAAAACCGGTTGGAGCGGACAATTGGGGATGCGTTGCTGGCGATGGTATTGTTCGGGCATTTTCGAACCAAGCACCTCCTGATTCACCACCGCTATGTCGGCACCCCCGCCGATCCGGTGACGGCGCGGTATAACGAGGGGTTTTATGCCTTTTTTCCGCGTGCGGTATATCAAGGGTTTCTGGCGGCATGGAAACTGGAGGCGGAACGATTGCGTCGGAAAGGGCTGCCGGCATCCGATCGATCGAACCCGTTTTGGCGCTACGGGCTTTGGTCGCTCGGCTTTCTGGTTTTGGCGCTCCTAGTTGGTGGCTGGACCGGAGTCGGGCTGTTCCTGATTCAGGCGTTTGTTGCGGTATCGTTTCTGGAGCTGACGAACTATGTCGAACATTACGGGCTGGTGCGCAAACACCTCGGGGGGGGGAAGTATGAACCGGTACGTCCGCACCATTCATGGAATTCGCCGCGAGAGTTCACCAATTATCTTTTGATCAATCTCCAGCGTCATTCGGATCACCACTACAAGCCGGAGCGGCGGTTTCCGGTGTTGCAGACCTATGATGTTTCCAAAGCCCCGCAGGCTCCGTTCGGCTACCCGCTTCTGACGGCTGTCGCGCTTGTGCCACCGCTTTGGTTTCGGCTCATGAACCCGCGGGTGCGCAAGTGGCGGGCGATGTATTATCCGGAGATCACCGACTGGAGCGCCTATAAAACCGCGACGAATCCGGTTCCGGTTTCGGCCTCAGCTTTCACGGAAGGCGCGGGTGAAGTAGTCGGTTAGCGGTTTCAGGAGGTATTCGAGCGGCGTGCGCTCTCGGGTTTTCAGAAAGGCCTGCACAGGCATTCCGGGCACGATTTCCACATCACCTAGACGCTCGGTTTCCCCGGGATCGGGCAGGATTTCGGCGGAATAATAGGTTTCTCCGGTCACGTTATCGACGAAAACATCGGGGGAGACCTTGGTGACGGTCCCGAAAATCTCGGGCGTGGTGCGGGTGTCGAAGGCGGCGAAGCGCAGGCTGGCGGTCTGGCCGATGTGGACCTGATCGATGTGGCGCGCGGGGATGCGGGTCTTGATGACCAGCCGCGAATCCTGCGGCACGATATAGAGGATCGGCTCGGCCGGTCGCACGACGGCGCGGACGGCGAAGAATTTCTTGCCGTAGATGACGCCGGAGACGGGCGCGCGGACCTCCATCCGTTGCAGGGTTTCCAGTAGCGAGGCGCGCTTTTCCGACAGTTCGATCTCGCGGAACTGCAGGTCGCGCAGGGTGGTGATCGCATCCTCGCGCAGGCGGGAGCGCAGGCGCAGGATTTCGATCTCGATTTCGGCGATGCGGCCGCGGTTTTCGGCGATGGTGGCGGCAAGCTCGCCGAGCTGCCCCTCCATGCGCGCCTTTTCCCGTTGCAGCGCGCGCACCTTGGTGGCCTGCGAGAGGCCCTTGGCCAGCAGTGCCTCCTCGTCCGCCAGCTCCTCGGCAATCAGGGTTTGCTGTTCGCGCAGCGCGGCGCTCTGGGCCTCGGCGCCGCGGATCTGGTCCTCGATCTGGGCGCTTTTGCGCGAAAGAAGGGATTTTTCGCGGGCGAGGGTGTCGCGCCGTGCGGTGAACAGCGCCTGCTGGCCCCGCATCAGTTCAGCAACCAGTGGATCGTAGGCCTTGCCAGTCACGAGCGGGGCGAAGGTAACGGTATCGGCGTTGTCGCGCTCGGCTTCCAGTCGGGATTTTCGGGCGGAGATTTCGTAGAGCTGTCCGGTGATGACCGCGAGGCCGGAGCGAATCTGCGTATCGTCGAACCGCAGCAGAACATCGCCTGCCGCGACCGTATCGCCGTCGTCCACCAGAATCGCGCCGATAACGCCGCCGTCAGGGTGCTGGACGACCTGGCGGTTGACCTCGACCGCCACCTGACTATTGGCGACGATCGCGCCGGCGATGTTTGTTTTAGCCGACCATAGGCCGACGCCCAGCACCAGAACGGCGAGGGCGAAGTAGCCGAGTAACAGGGGGCTTCGGGTGGTCCAGCGGGTCATGCACGGCCTTCCGGTTCCAACATCTTCGAGACTTCCCGATAGTTTTTCAGTTGGCTCTGCAACACCTCATGTTGCGGCCCGAAGGCCTGGGCAACTCCGTCCTGCAGCACCAGAAGCAGATCGCATTCGGTGATTCCGGCGGGGCGGTGGGCCATGATGATGATCGCTCCGCCGTTTGCCTTGAAATTCCGGATTGCACGGTTCAGGGCTTCGGATCCTTGCGCATCCAGATTGGCATTCGGTTCGTCCAGCACCAGAAGGACCGGATTTCCGAACATGGCACGGGCCAGCCCGATGCGTTGTTTTTGCCCGCCGGACAGACGACTGACGCAGTTGATCATCGTATCATAGCCCTGTGGCAGCTTCAGGATCATCTCGTGCGCACCTGCCTTTTTCGCCGCCAGAATCACGGCGGCAGAATCCGGTGCGGAGGACAGGCGGGCGATGTTTTCGGCGATTGTTGCCTCGAACAGGGTCACGTCCTGCGGGAGATAGCCGATATGGGTACCGAGGTCGGGGCCGTATTGGTCGAGTGTCGCCCCGTCAAGACGCACGCTGCCGGTCGTGGGTGGCCAGACGCCGGCGATGATGCGTGCGAGCGCGGATTTTCCCGAGGCGCTGGGCCCGACCACTCCGAGGGCCAGTCCCGGTTCCAAGGTGAAGCTGATCATGCGCAGGCTGGGAAATCTGGCACCTGATGGGACGAACGAGAGCGCGTCTACCTGTAGGAACGGTTTCGGACGCGGGAGCTTTGTGTGTTTCGGCCTGGGCGGAACTCGCGAGAGGAACCCGGTGAGGTTTTTCCAGCCGTTCACGGCCATAAGGATAACATGCCACTGTCCGATCGTTTGTTCGATCGGGGCCAGCGCGCGACCAAGCATGACGGAGGCCGCGATCATGGCGCCGGCCGTCACCTGGTTTTGCAATACCAGATAGGCTCCGAGCGCCAGAATGGCAGACTGCAGGAAAAGCCGGAAGGACTTTGACAGAGTGCCGAAGATCGCCGTCAGGTCCGCTGCGCGGATTTGTGACGACAGTGCCGCGTTGCGTTGTGCCTGCCAGCGGACAAGCGCGGAACGCGTCATGCCGAGGCCGCGGACGACATCGTTTTGTTGTCGCAGCACCTCTGCCAGCGCGTCGCTCGTCATGCTTTGCTGGCTGGAGCGTGTGAGCGGCTGCAGGCTAAAAATCTGGTTGGCGATGGCGAGGACCACCAGCAGGGCGGTTCCGCCAAGCGCCAGCCAGCCGAGCAAGGGATGAAAGGCGAAAATCGTCAGGATGAAAATGGGCACCCAGGGGATGTCGATCAGACCAAACAGGGCGGACGACGACAGGAGCCTTTGTATCGATTCCAGATTATGCAGTGCTGCCGTGCTATCATCATGCCCGGTTTGTGCGGCCGGACCGGCCAGCGTTGCAGAAAATACCCGCGCGTCGAGAGCCGCCTGAAAGCCCGCGCCGACACGCGCGGCGATACGAATGCGGGCAAAGTCCAGCAAGCCCATAAAGCCGAACAGGCCAGCCACGAGAATCAGTAGTGCGACGAGGGTTTCTTCGGAGCGGCTGCCCAGCACGCGGTCATATATCTGCAGCATGAACAGCGGGCCGCTAAGCATGAGCAAATTGACGAAAAAGCTGAAGATGCCGATGGAAACAAGGGGAAAACGCCCTTTTTGCATCGCTTTACGAAGTTCCTGCCCGCCAGAAGGGGTGATGGATTGCATCGGTTTTGTCCCTAACGCTGCATTTTATTGCCATGCTTTTTAGCTATCCAAAGTTGAAAGTTGGCAATCACTTCGTCAGGTCGTAATATGAAGGTCTAAAGATTTGTTGAATCAATTTTGCTGGAAACGGAATTATGTCAGTGGCGATCAAACTAATGCGTATGGGGGGCGTCGTTGGAACGGTCGCCGTGCTGTCGGCTTGCGCCAGCGGGCCTGTGTCGTCGGACTATATCAATGATCCGTTCGAGGATGTTAACCGGCAGATTCATGCGTTCAACAAGCTGGTGGATAAAACCGCAGTGCGTCCGGTGGCACTGGCTTACGGGGCGGTTGTGCCGGAGCCGGTTCGCGATATGGTCGACAACACCACCAACAATCTCGGCCTGCCCAATCAGGCGGTAAACCATGTGTTGCAGGGCGATCTGGTCGATGCGTTCCAGACGACGGCGCGTTTCGTGTTGAACTCGACGCTGGGGCTGGCCGGTTTGTTTGATCCGGCATCGGAAATCGGGCTGTTCGAGCGTAGCACCGATTTTGGCGAGACGCTGGGTGTCTGGGGCTTTGCCGAGGGGCCGTATCTGGAGTTGCCCCTGTTTGGCGGCAGCACGGTGCGTGGCACCGTGGGTATGGTGGTCGATTTCGCTATTGACCCGATGCAATACGCAATTTCGGATCAGGACCGGAAATACCTGCTGGTATTGCAGGGCCTTGATCTGGTTGGAAAACGCTATGCCTATTCCGATCTGGTCGATGCGTTACTATATGAATCAGCGGATAGCTACGCCGCCCAGCGGATCAGCTATCTTCAGAACATGCGTCGCAATCTCGAAGGGGAAACCCAAATCGAGGATCTGGAGGACCCGTATGCGTTCGAATAAATCTGGCCTGACCCGTCGCGGGTTTGTTGTCTCTACCGGCGCATTTGCCGGTGCATCCCTGTTGCCTGCGGGCGCCTTTGCCCAGTCAGAGCAGCAGGCCGTTACCCTTATCAACAAGGTGCTGGCGGATGTGTTCGCGATCATCGATTCAGGTAAACCGGAAGCGCAGATGCTTGCGGATTTCGAGGGGATTTTTCGCAGTTATGCCGATGTGGCGACGATTGCACGCTATTGTCTGGGTGCGCCGTGGCGGACCGCAAGTTCGGCACAGCAGTCTGCCTATACCAAAGCATTCCAGGTATATGTTTCGCGAAAATACGGGCGACAGTTCCGCAAGTTTGCGGGCGCGGAGGTGAAAATTATTCGTAGCCGCGATGCGGGAAACCTTGGAATTCTGGTCGAAACCAGTATCAGGCTGAAAGGTAGTGAACCCTATGCCGTGGACTGGAACGTTTCCGACCGTAGCGGCAAGCTGAAGTTCATCAACCTGATTATCGAGGGGATCTCGATGCTGGCGACCGAGCGCACCGAAATGGGGTCAATTCTGGAATCCTATCAAGGCAACCTGGACAAGCTCATTGCCCATTTGAACCGGACCTAGTCTTTCGGGAAATAGTAGGTTGCCACGCAGCTGAAAGGTGCGGGGATGTCGGGGTAGGCGTCCTCGGCGATTTTGCGGCCCAGATTGCCGTCGGTGAGGGTCAGGGTCAGTCCCGCGATCACAGAATTGGCGGAGCCTTTGTCTGTTACATCGCGGAAGGATTTTTTCTCCAGCGCCTGACAGGGGCCGCCGACTTCTTCGCGGATTTGCGGGAAATAGTAGGCGGCAGCGCCGACAAGCACGACAAATATCAGGAATTTGATCATTTTACCCACCCCGCCAGTTCGGTGTCCAGAATTTGCAATAGCGCATCAATATGGTCGTCACGGTCATTGAGGCAGGGGATATAGGTGAATTTCTCGCCGCCCGCTTCCTCGAAGCTCTCGCGGATTTCCTCGTTGATTTCCTCCAGCGTTTCCAGACAGTCGGCGGAAAAGGCGGGGGAGATCACGGCGATGTTTGTCTTGCCGCTTTCGGCGAGGCGCGCGACCTCCTCGACCGTGGCGGGGCCGACCCATTTCTCCGGGCCGAATTTCGACTGGAAGGCGGTGACAAGGTGGCCGTCCTCCCACCCCAGTTCTTCGGCCAGCAGGCGCGTGGTTTTCCGGCACTGGCAATAATAGGGATCGCCCTGCAACAGGTAGCGTTCCGGCACACCGTGGTAGGACAGCACCAGATGGTCGGGGCGGGTGTCGAGCGCCTCGTAGGCCTCGCGCACGGAATTGGCCAGCGCCTGCAGATAGGCCGGATGCTCGAAATAGGCGGGAACAGTGCGAAACGCCGGTTGCCAGTTCATCTGCATCAGGGTGCGGAAGGCATGGTCGTTGGCGGTGGCGGTCGTCGGTGCGGCGTATTGCGGGTAAAGCGGGAAGAACACGATCTTCTCGCAACCCTCCGCCTGCAACCGCTTGATCGCCGCGTCGGTGGAGGGGTTGCCGTAGCGCATGCAGAAATCGACCATGACCTGATCACCGTATTTTTCCGCCAGCCCCGCCGCGATTTTTTCGCTCTGGGCGCGGGTGATGGTCAGCAGCGGGCCTTCGTCGAGTTCGTTATTCCAGATGGATTTATACGCGGCACCGGATTTGTTCGGGCGCACCGTCAGGATGATGCCTTGCAGGATCGGTTGCCATTTCCATGCCGGATAATCGATCACCCGTTTGTCGGAGAGGAATTCGTTCAGGTAGCGGCGCATGGACCAGTAGTCGGTGCCGTCCGGCGTGCCGAGGTTGGCCAGCAGCACGCCCACTTTCGGCTTCGCCACGGGGATATGGTCGGCAGGGGCGTGGGTCAGGCGGCCTGTTCCGGCCTTGTCG
>WFTU01000164.1 GCA_015485375.1 Paracoccaceae bacterium
ACGATCAACACGTCAAGCTCGCCCCAGTCCACGTCGTCAAAAAGTTGCACCACCCCTTCATCTACCAGCGAGCCACGCCAGATCAGCGCCTGCTCGCGCGGCATCAGGAAGCCGAGCGACATGACCTTGATGCCGTGTGCCTCGAACGGCGCGATTTTTGTCTCGCTCCGGTTCGGGTCGATCCGGCCTGTGATCCCGAGCAGCATCGGCGCCGAAGGGCCGTAAACATCCGCATCCAGCAGGCCGGTTTTCAACCCGTCCTGCGCCATCGCCAAGGCAAGGTTTACCGCAAGTGTGGATTTTCCCACCCCGCCCTTGCCGCTATGGACCAGTACGATATGGCGCACGCCCGGCAGACGGCGAAGGCCTTCGGGGACTTTGGGGCGCGGCTTGACCACGACCCGCTCGACCCCGCCCACGTCCTGCACCAGCGGGGCAATCAGGTTTGCCAGATCGTCGCGGGCATCCTCGGGGACGATGTCGGGATCAATCAGTACCCGCACCGTAGCGCCGGTGGCAACCACACTGTGAACATGGCCGGCCGAGACGATATCCTCGCCATTGTCACCGATGGTAACGCTGCGCAGGCGGTGTGTAACCCTGTCTTCAAGTGTCTCCATTACCCTGATCCTTTTGTGAAACGGATGCGTCGGTGCCTGTGATGTATCCGATAATTTCGCGGGCCTCGTCGGGCGTGATAACCTTGTCGGCCCCTTTTTCTGTCAACATTGTCATGACAATCCCCCGCCGTTCGCGCGTCGTGTAGCCTTCAAGGTCGGGCAGATCATGGCAGGTGGAGCATCGGACGTTGAACATCTCTTCCGGTGTTCGCGGTGTCGATTGCAGCAAAAAATACCCTGCGATGCCCGCCATGACGGCAAGCGCGGATGCGACAAAGAGCAGACGCAATTTATGCCTCCATGAAGCTTAGCCATTCGTCCTCGATCTCCTGTTCGTTGCTGCATGTGATGCACAGCGAATCCTGTGGTGTTTCGGGCGTGAATTCCCCGCCGCATTGCGTGCATCTTGTCTGTTGCAACTGTTTCAGCACCACCGGAGCCGTGCCGATAAATTCGGGGTCGCGCACCGCGCCCGATCCGATGGCGTCAAACGGGCAGACCCGTGTGCAAAGCCCGCAATTGGTGCAAAGCAGGCTGGAAAACGCGATACCCTTGGCCAGATTTCCGGCCAGCGACTCCAGCGCCCCCGTCGGGCAGCGATCGGCGCAGACCATGCACAAGGTGCAATCCTCGTTGAATTCGCGCCAGTAGATCGGCAGGCTTTTCTTTTTCCACGCGATATCCCCGACCCTGACAGCAATGGTGCTTTGATAGGGATCCGGTTCCGCCGGAATGATCTCGCCCGTGAAACAGGCGTAGGGGTCCGGCGCTTCTTCGCGGACCGGTGCCACCCATGCGGGCGCGGCCGAGGCAACCTGTGATCCGGCCAGTTTGAAAAACCCCCGCCGGTCCACCCTGATCTGGTCCTGACGCTCGGCCTTGCGGGGGTTGTCCGTCGGCACGGCGTCGGGATCGAGGTTCAGGGTTGGCGCATCCTCGCCCAGCCAGCGGTTCAGCGTGCGGACGGTTTTTTCCAGCGCTTTGGCGGGCGAGCCGTGCCGGCAGTTTTCGCACCCTGCCAGCCCGTGAAGCGTGATCTCGTCACAACCGGACGCGGCGATGGAGGCAACAAGGCGGGCATCGAGAACCTGATGGCAGGGGATGACAATGCCGCCCTCGTCGCCCGCGCTTTCGCGACAATGCAGATGAAGGGTTTCCTGTTCCGCTGCCACCTGCAGCAACCGTAACGGCGAGAAACCCTCCAGCCGCAAAGCACCGGCGGGACAAGCGGGCAGACAGGCACCGCAGTCGGTGCAATCGTCCGATATGATGACAGAATCCAGATCAAGCTCGATCGCGTCCTTCGGGCAGGCTTTCACGCAACGCTGGCAGATTTCGGAACGGCCACGCACATTGACGCAACGTCCTTCCTCCACCCGCAGGACCGAGCCGCTCCACAGAGCGGCCGCCGTATTGAAACCGTTTTCAGCCATATTTGCCCCTTTCCTCGTCCTTGCGTCCCAGCCAGACCGTTATCGCCGCCGCCGCCACCAGATTTGTGGCCAGCGGCACGTTGTTGAGGTCACAGGCGCGATAAAACGGGGCGATTTCCGGTTCTGCAGGGTCGGTATTCAACGGATCGCGCAGGAAATACACCGCACGGATGGTGTTGGAACAGATCAGCCCGCAAAGCTGCATTTCGCCCCCCTTGCGGGTCGAGAATACGCTGCTGACCTCCAGACCTGTCGCCTCCTCCAGCTCCTGACCTGTTTCGGTTGTGGACAGCAGCCTGTAGCCCTCGAACGTCGCGGCGCGTTTCTTCATCAGACCGGCCATCGGTTTGATAAGGCGCTTGTGGGCCAGAATAATGACGGTTTGGGCAGCGGGCATCCGGTCACCTACACTTTCTGTCGCGAGACGGTGGCGTGGCGCAGGGTTTCGCCCGCTGACGCCGGAAGCAGTCTGGAATAGAGCAGGCTGTGACCGCGTGCCAGACGGTGGACGGACAGGGAAAGCGGCTCGCCTGCCTGCATTGCCGTGCGCATGCCCGACAGCTGCTGCGGATCGGTGGCAAGGCGCAGGATTTCCGCCCGCATTTCTGCCGCTCCGGTTTCCGCAAGCGTGGCGCCATGAACGCCCTCGACGAAATTCGCGCCCTCCACGCGGTTCGAGCGCAGAACCGGCAACATGAAAGCCGCCGCCAGATCCAGCAGCGGGCTTTTGCAAAGTTTGACGTAGGGCATGACCATCAGGTCCGCGCTTTCAAACAGGTTCGCGACAAACTCCGGCGCGATGTAGCGGTTAATGACTGTTAACCGGCAGGTTTTCGAAGCCTTCGCAATAGCCTCGCTATCCACCCCGCGGGCGACGCCCTCTCCGGCAACAATGAAATGGAATCCCTTCGGCCAGTTCTGGCGGGGCAGGGAGGCCAGAAAATCCGACAGCCCCTTGCGGCCGGAACCGTGGCCGAAAAACAGCACGCGGAATTCACCGTCTTCGGGGCTTTCCAGCTCGGGCAGCGGCGTGCGCGGTTTGTCCGGACAGGCCATGAAATTCGGGCTGCCGGGCAAATGGGCGATACGCCGCTGTGGCAGTGCCAGAATTTCCTCCAGCCCCCATGCGATTTTCTCGTCGCGCGCGATCACCGTATCGACGGCATGGAACAAGGCCCTGTAAACGGGTGTCGAAAGCCAGCGCCAGCGATGCGGCAGAAGGTTGTGTGGAGTATAGACCGTGGCGATGCCAAGGCGTTTCAGCCAGAGCACCAGCGAAAGCGCGGCCAGCGGATTATCGACCCATTGCAAATGCACAACATGGGGGCGGAACGCCCGCACCTGCCGCGCCACATTCCACCAGCCATGCACCCCGCCGGAAAAACAGGCGTGTTTGTCAAAGGGAATTCGCCAGTTTGCCAGCTCGTCGCGTCGTCCGCTCACCAGCCGCACGTCATGGCCCTGTTCGCTCAGACCCGCGGCCAAGGCATGGGTGTATTGGGTAAGAAACCCGCGCCCCGAGCCTTCAACAAGCAATATCCGGCGAGCGTTCGGCATCTGTCCCCCTATAGCCCCGAGGCTTTGCGGAAGTCGGCATCATAGTCCAGCTTCACCGGTTCGCGCCGGTTCAGTGCGATCAGTTCCCGCAACTGCTGCCGGTTCGCGATGCTTTCGACCTCGTCCCAGACGACGGCTTCGGTCAGTGCCAGAATCTGGTCGTAAAATTCGTGCATGGCGAAGTTTTTCGCCCGTCGGCACCATCCCGGAACCCAGGTGCCCATCTCGTCGAGCAAAAACTGCTCGCGGCGGTTCTTCCAGATATTGGCCTCGTCAAACCGGCCGGCGGCCAGACTGTCGTTTTCCTTGGTAAGCAGATAGG
>WFTU01000165.1 GCA_015485375.1 Paracoccaceae bacterium
ATCATGCGGGTGAGTTTTGTGACGGTTTCGGGGGTGAGCTTGTCCAGCGTCCAGACCGGTTTCGGCGCGAGGCGGGTTTCGAAGGTTTCGGAGAGCTTGGCGAGGCTTTCCAGGATTTCCTCTTGCGGCAGGCGGCGCAATTCGCCGCGCAGGTGGACGGCGACATAGTTCCATGTCGGCACCTGATCTTCGACGCCATACCAGTCCGGCGAGATATAGGCATCCGGACCGGAGACGGCGAGCAGGGCCTTTTGCGGGGTTTCGAGGGCGGCGGCAATCGGGTTGGAGCGCACGATGTGCATGTCGATCTGAACGCCATCGGGCGAGATGGTGAAGGGGATATGTGCCGCGAGCGGGCCATCGGGACCGTTCAGGGTCAGGATGCCGAAGCCACGCTTGCGGGCGAAATCGAGGGTGTGTTCGGGATCGGTTTTGCGGAAGGTTTTGTTTGGGTGCATGGGGCGGAATATCCGTTAGGTTTCAAAACTACTAAACCGGTTTAGTGGATTCATCGGGGGCCGGTTTAAGCAAGGTAGAGCAAGGGGTTAACCCGTTGTGAGTTGTTCGTTGTTGTGGCTGGTAATTCTGGCGCGCAGGATTTTTCCGACCTCTTGCGGTTCGCTGAAGGTGACCTCGGTGAACCCTTCGGTGCGGCCCATGTGCGGGTTTTCGGTCAGGATGTTGTGGGTTTTGCCGATCTGGGCGGCCAGATGCGCTTGCACCTGTGCCACGCCAGCGGCGCGCAGGCGGGCAGCGCGTTCCTTGATGATGGTGCCGTTGACGGCGGGCATACGCGCGGCGGGGGTGCCGGTGCGGGCGGAAAACGGGAAGACGTGCAGCCATGTCAGGCCGCATTCCTCGACCAGTTTCAGCGAGTTTTCGAACATTTCGTCGGTTTCGGTCGGGAAACCGGCGATGATGTCGGCGCCGAATACGATGTCGGGGCGGGCGCGGCGGATGTCCTCGCAAAAACTGATGGCGTCCTCTCGCGAGTGACGGCGTTTCATGCGTTTCAGGATCATGTTGTCGCCCGCTTGCAGCGACAGATGCAGGTGTGGCATCAGGCGGGATTCGGAGGCGATCGCGTCGATCAGGGCCTCGTCTGCCTCGATGGAATCGATGGAGCTGATACGCAGGCGCGGCAGGTCGGGGACGAGGCGCAGGATGCGTTGCACCAGATCGCCGAGGCGGGGTGTGGCGGGCAGGTCGGCGCCCCAGCTGGTGAGATCGACGCCGGTGAGGACGACCTCGTTGAAGCCTTTGTCCACAAGGCGCCGGATTTGCTCGACGACGACGCCGGCGGGAACGGAGCGGGAGTTGCCGCGCCCATAGGGGATGATGCAGAAGGTGCAGCGGTGGTCGCAGCCGTTTTGCACCTGCACATAGGCGCGGGCGCGGGTGCCGAAGCCGTCGATCAGGTGGCCGGCGGTTTCGGTGGCGGCCATGATGTCGTCGATGCGGATTTTCTCGGTCTCGCCAATGAAGTTATTGCCGGCCAGATCCTGCCATGTGTCGGGCTGCATTTTGGCGAGGTTGCCGAGGACCAGATCGACCTCTTCCATTCCGGCGAAAGTGTCGGGTTCGGTTTGCGCGGCGCAGCCGGTGACGATCAGGCGGGCCTCGGGGTTTTCGCGGCGCAGCTTGCGGATGCGCTGTTTGGCGCTCCGCACGGCCTCGGCGGTAACGGCGCAGGTGTTGACGACGACGGCGCCTTCCAGTCCGGCGTCGGCACCAAGTTCGCGCATGGCCTCGGTTTCATAGGCGTTCAGGCGACAACCGAAAGTGGCGAAAACCGGCGGGGTGGTCATTTGGCGCTGTCCAGAAATTCCGGCGACAGGGCGCCGGAGGCCACGAGCATGGTCGGGCCGGTCATCCAGACGCCGTCCTCCAGCCACTCGATCAGCAGGTCGCCGCCGTCGAGATGCACGGTGACCTTGCGCCCGGTCAGCCCTTTGCGGACAGCGGCGACCACGGTGGCGCAGGAGGAGGAGCCGCTGGCCAGCGTGTGGCCGACGCCGCGTTCCCAGACGCGCATGCGGATGTTGGCAGGGTCAAGAACTTGCGCCACCTGCACGTTGGTGCGCTCGGGGTAGAGCGGGTGGTGTTCGATGGCGGGACCGAGGGTGTCGAGGTCTACGGCTTCAGCGTCCTCGACAAAAAACGTGCAGTGCGGGTTGCCCATGCCGGTGGCGGCGGGCGCGCCTTCGATGGGCAGGTTTACGGTATCCACGTCCTCGGCCAGCGGGATGTCCTGCCAGTCCAGTTGCGGCGGGCCCATGTTGACGCGGATCAGGCCGTTGCCTACGTCCTGACAGGTCAGATCGCCGCGGCCGGTGCGGATAGTGATTTCGCTCCGGCCGGTTTCTTCCATCAGCAGGCGGGCGACACAGCGGGTGGCGTTGCCGCAGGCATCCGAAAGAGTGCCGTCGGCATTCCAGTAGTCCACGGCTGCGGTTGCCCCGTCTGCCTCGCGGATCAGGGCGAGCTGGTCGAAGCCGATGCCGAAATGCCGGTCGCCAACAGCCCGCGCCAGCGCAGGGGTTATCGGATCGGGACCGCCGCGGGCGTCCACAACCACGAAATCATTGCCCAGCCCGTGCATTTTCAGGAATGCCAGACCGGCGGAGGGGCGAGAGTCGTTTTCCATCCCCGCTATATACGCATTTGCGGTGCGACTTGCCAGACGGGGTGTGATGTCGGGAAAAATACAGGGCGGCGCAGTTTTTTGTTCCCAAAATCGCGAATCGGGCGGATAGTGGCGGGAAAATCTGTCAGAGAGACCAGCCATGAGCCATGTTTTTCCCCGTCATACCAAAGCCAACCTTGCAACGGCTGTTGCCGGCGACGGCTGTTACCTGATCGACGACACCGGCAAGCGCTATCTGGATGCTTCGGGCGGGGCGGCGGTTTCGTGCCTCGGGCATGGCGATGCGGAGGTGACGGAGGCGATCAAGGCGCAGCTCGACCGGCTGGCCTTTGCCCATACCGGTTTTCTGACCTCGGAACCGGCGGAGGCGCTGGCGGATCTGCTGATAGAACACGCGCCCGAGGGGCTGGAGCGGGTCTATCTGGTGTCCGGCGGCTCCGAGGCGACCGAGGCGGCGATCAAGTTGGCGCGCCAGTATTTTGTCGAGCGGGGCGAGGAGCAGCGTCGGCATCTGATCGCGCGGCGGCAGTCCTATCACGGCAACACCATCGGTGCGCTTTCGGCCGGGGGCAATATCTGGCGGCGGCAGCAATTTGCGCCCTTGCTGGTGGACGTGACGCATATCGCACCCTGCTACGAATACCGTCTACGCGCGGAGGGAGAGAGCGCGGAAGAATACGGCCTGCGTGCGGCTCAGGAACTGGAGGACGAGATTTTGCGCCTCGGCCCCGATACGGTGATGGCATTCATGGCGGAGCCGGTGGTGGGGGCAACGCTCGGCGCCGTGCCTGCAGTGGAGGGATATTTCAAACGTATCCGCGAGATTTGCGACAAGTACGGCGTGCTGCTGATACTGGACGAGGTCATGTGCGGCATGGGGCGCACGGGGCATCTGTTTGCCTGCGAGGCGGACGGGGTCTCGCCCGATATCCTGTGCATCGCCAAGGGGCTTGGCGGGGGCTACCAGCCGGTTGGCGCGATGCTGTGCAGTGGCGATATTTACCGGACGATCGAGGACGGGTCGGGGTTTTTCCAGCACGGGCATACCTATGTCGGGCATCCGGTGGCGGCCGCTGCGGGGCTGGCGGTGGTCTCGGCCATTCTGGATCGGGGGCTGGTGGCGCAGGTGCGCGCGCGGGGGGCGCAGTTGCAGGCGGCGCTGGAAGAGCGCTTCGGGCAACATCCCAATGTTGGCGATATTCGCGGGCGCGGGTTGTTTCGCGGTCTGGAACTGGTGGCGGATCGCGAATCGAAAGCGGCGTTTCCGTCCAGTCGCGGGCTGGCGGCGAAGGTGAAGAAAGCGGCAATGGCCGAAGGGATGATTTGCTATCCGATGTCGGGGACGATCGACGGGCAGCAGGGGGATCATGTCCTGCTGGCGCCGCCCTATATCATTAAGGATTCGCATATTTCGGAGATCGTTGACAAGCTGGACAGGGCTTTGCAGGTGGCGTTGCAGGCGTGACGCGAACTAATTGCGATTTTCCCGTGATCCACGGAATTTCCCTCTTGACCCCAAAGGCCCACCCGCCTAGTTAGTCCCTCGTTGTGGGCCGGTAGCTCAGTTGGTAGAGCAACTGACTTTTAATCAGTAGGTCCCGGGTTCGGATCCCGGCCGGCTCACCACTTTTTCTTTTGTTGGATGGCATGTTTATGGCGCGGAGGCGTCCAGGAAGCAGTCGGCGCGGCCGTCTTTGCGCAGGGTAGAGGCGCCTACGGCGATGCTGCTGGC
>WFTU01000166.1 GCA_015485375.1 Paracoccaceae bacterium
CAAAAAATAGCGCATGGCATGTTTGTAATCGCTCTGCCCGATACCGTAGTTTTGCAGGTTCGCGCGCATGAACATGCAGGTGTCGGCGTGTTTTTTCAGGAAATGCGCCAGTTGCAGGCTGTCATCGCGTGTGGCCTCGCGGAGGCGGGTTTTCATGTCCAGTCCCCCAACACGCTTTGCCACATGGTGATTGCCGCCACCGCCGCCGTGTCCGCGCGCAGGATGCGCGGGCCGAGGGTGACCGAGGTCACCGCCTCCATCCCCCGCAAGCGCGCGATTTCCTCGGGCGAAAATCCACCCTCCGGCCCGATAATGATCGCCCATTTTCCGCCCGTCTTGCCCGCCAGCGCCTGCGCGGCCGGCAAGGCCTCGCGGCTTTCGTCGCAGAACATCAACTGCCGGTCCGCAGGCCAGTCATCCAGCAGGGCGTCGAATTTCACCGGCTCGGCTACCTCCGGCACAAAGGTGCCGCCGCATTGTTCGGTGGCTTCCAGCACGTGGGCCTGCAAACGGGGGATATTCACCCGCTCGTTGGTAAAACGGGTCTGGCAGGGGATTATCCGTGCTGCCCCCAGCTCGGTCGCCTTTTCAACGATAAAGGCCGTGCGCGCTTTCTTGATCGGCGCGAATACCAGCCAGAGGTCGGGCGGCAGGCGCAGCGGCGCCGTCTGCTCGACACAAGCCAGCGCACCATTGCGTTTGTTGGCGCTCAACACCTCGGCCAGCCACTCGCCGTCCTTGCCGTTGAACACCAGCACGAAATCGCCAACCTTCTGGCGCATCACGGCAAACAGATAGTTGGATTGCTCTTTGTTCAGCGGAATCCCTTGCCCTGCCCCCAGCGGAGCCTTTACAAAGAGCCTGATTTTTGCGCGTTCCGCCATGGGGTCCCCTCGATGAATTCCGACAAACATATCCCCGAAACCGATCCGGATGGAAGGGTCTCCGACGCGGTTTCGCAAAACTGGGTCGATACACGCGCCCCGCGCCGGAGCCGCCCCTACCTGCGCCTGTCGCGCGCCGACCGGCCGATCGGCACGTGGCTGCTGCTGCTGCCCTGCTGGTGGGGTCTGGGGCTGGCGGTTGCCGCCGATCCGGCGGGCGGATCGTGGTTCGACCTCTGGATCGCCATCGGTAGCGCCATCGGCGCGTTTCTGATGCGCGGCGCGGGCTGCACTTGGAACGACATCACCGACCGCGACATAGACGCCAAGGTTGCCCGCACCCGCTCGCGCCCGATCCCTTCGGGGCAGGTGACGGTGAAGCAGGCACTGGCATGGCTGGCTGTGCAGGCGCTGATATCCTTCGCCATCCTGCTCACCTTCAACGCCACGGCTATTATCCTCGGCATCGCGGCGCTGCTGCCGGTCGCCATCTACCCTTTCGCCAAACGATTCACCTGGTGGCCACAGGTATTCCTCGGCATCGCCTTCAACTGGGGCGCGCTGCTGGCATGGACGGCGCACACCGGCAGCCTCGGTTGGCCCGCCGTACTGCTCTATCTCTCCGGCATCGCCTGGACGCTGTTCTACGACACGATCTATGCGCATCAGGACAAGGACGACGACGCGCTGATCGGGGTGAAATCCACCGCGCGCCTGTTCGCCGACAACACGCCGCGCTACCTGTTCGTGTTCATGGTTCTGGCGGTGCTGCTGATGGCACTGGCGGGAATCGCCGCTCTGGGCGACAGCGCCAATCCCATGCCGCTGATGCTGGCGATTCTCGCGGCGTGGGGCTTCGGGATGCATATGTTCTGGCAAATGCGCCATCTGGACATCGACAACCCCGATATCTGCCTGAAACTGTTCCGTTCCAACCGCAATACTGGGCTAATTCCCGCCGCAATTCTCGGAATCGCGGCGCTGTTGTAACTTTCCCGTAGGCGCCCTTGCTCCTGCCCCGTTGATCGCTTAGAAAATTCGCAGAATTGCAACATCGAGGTCCCATGCGTCCTGCCGCCATCGCTTTTGCCGCCGCCGGTTTTCTTGCCAGCGCCGCCGCTGCCGCTCTTGTGGCAAATTTTGCGGTGAACAAACTGGAACAGGCCACCGAGCGCCTGACCAAAACCGCACTCGTGGCCTCGGGCCAGAGCTGGGCCGACGTGCGCGCCGACGGCACGCTGGTCATCCTGACCGGCACCGCACCGGACGAGAAGAAACGCATTCAGGCGCTGGATTCCGTTACCGCCGTTGTGTCCTCCAACCGCATCCGGAACCAGACCGAAGTTGCCGAAAGCGTCCCCGCGGTCGCCCCCGATTTCGCACTGGAAATCCTGCGCAACGGCACCGATATCTCGCTGATCGGGATCACGCCGGAAATGGGCGAGGACAGTCCGATCCACGATGCCCTCGGCTCCATCGACCATATGTCGCTGATCGACATGCAGGAACCGACGGACTGGCCCGCTCCCGAAGGCTGGGCCAGTGCCTTTGACTTCGGCGTTAAAGCCATGACCGAGGTCGAACGGGCCAAAATCTCCATCCTGCCCGGCGCCGTCAGCGTGACCGCCGTGGTCAAAAGCGACGCGGAAAAAACCCTTCTGGCGCAAAAGCTGCTGGCGGAAAAACCGGACGACGTGACGCTGAACATGGAAATCACCGCGCCGCGCCCGATCTTCTCGCCCTATTCCCTGACCTTCGTCAAAAACGGCACCGACGCGACTCTGCTCTGCGAGGCCCTCACCAAGGAAAGCGCCGCCACGATCATCGATGTGGCAAAATCCAGCGGCGTGAGCGATCCGGCCTGCGAAATCGGCCTCGGCGCCCCGACCGACAACTGGGCCGAGGTCGCCATTGCCGGCATCAACGCGGTCAACGAAATGGGCCGCGGACAGCTGGAAATGCAGGACTCCGGCATCACGCTGATCTCGCCCGAAGGCTTCGATCCGGACCGTTTCGCAGCCATCACCGACCGGCTTCAGGCCGCATTGCCCGAGGCCTACGTCCTGCATCCGGTGCTGACCAAGAAACCCTTGCCCGAAGACGCGGACAGCCGCCCGCAGTTCACCGCCAAACGCCCAGCTGAGGGACCCGTGGTGCTGAGCGGCGTGACCATTGACGAAATCTCCAGACAGACTGTCGAGAGCTACGCCGAGGCCATGTTCGGCTTCCGGATGGTCAACGACAAAACGGAAATCGCCAATTTCGCCCCGCACGGCTGGACCCCGCACCAGCTTGTGGCGCTCGATGTGCTCGGCCTGCTGGACGAAGGGGAAATCTCCATTTCCGAGGAAGAAGTCATCGTTACCGGCAAAGGACAGGTTCCCAACCTGCAAGGCGCCATCAAGATGCGGCTGGACGAGGGCTTCGGCGCCGATGCCCGATTCTCGATCAACGTGGAACAGGTCATACCCGCGCCCGAAACGCCGGACGTGCCGGACCCGAAACAGTGCGAGGCCGATATTGCCGCCCTGCTCGCGAAAAACCGTATCCTGTTCCCGCCGTCCTCCGCCGTGATCGAAGCGGAATCCGAACAGGTCATCACCGAAATCGCCAAGGTACTGAACCGCTGCAACACCGCCTGGTTCGAGGTCGGCGGCCACACCGACAGTCAGGGTGGCGAGGATATGAACCGCAATCTCAGCCAGGCCCGTGCCGACGCGGTGATTGACGCCCTTCTGTCGCGCAACCTGCTGCTCGGCCCGCTTACCGCTGTCGGCTATGGCGAAACCCGCCCGATTGCCGACAATGAAACCGAAGCAGGGCGGATGCAAAACCGCCGGATCGAGTTCAAGCTGCGCGAGGGCGACCCCGCCACCGCCGCACGTGAAGCCGCCGCCCTCAAGGCCGCCGCCACAGCGGTTGCCGAAGCCATGGTCACTCCGGACCCGCCCCTGCGCCGGCCGGAAAACCTGAAAACATTTACCGTGGATTTCCTGTCGGAAACCCCGCAGAATTCCACATCGGAGGAAACAAATGGGCAGAACTGAGCTAACCCTGCTAATCGGGTCCGCACTGGTCATCGCCGTGATTATCGGCTGGGGTCTGCGCTGGTTTTTTGACCGCATGAATACCACCGGCCCCATGGCCTCCGACGAGGTCGTCGCCCGTATGCGCGAGGCCGAAGCCGCGCAACGGACCGCCGAGGAACAGCTTGCGGAAATCGAACGCAATGCCCGCAACACCGAAAGCCAGCTGCGCGCGGAACTCGACGCCGCCATGGCCGGTCTGGGCAACGCACGGCGCGAGTCGGAAAACTGGCGTCAGGAAGCCGAGGCATGGCGCGCCGAGGTCGAGGAATTACGCGGGCATCACTCCTGATCCCAGCGGCTCAAGGCCGCCTCGTCCGCCTCGCGCGCATCGACCCAGTGGCCGCCGCCTGCGGTCCCTTCTTTCTTCCAGAAGGGCGCGCGCGATTTCAGGTAATCCATCAGAAACTCCGCCGCCTCGAAAGCGGCGTGGCGATGCGGCGAGGCCGTCAGAACCAGCACGATCTGCGCCCCCGGTTCCAGCTTGCCATAGCGGTGGATGATCCGGCTGCCCTGCAGCTCCCAACGCGCGTTCGCCTGCGCCTCGATCGCCTCAAGCGCCTTTTCTGTCATGCCGGGGTAGTGTTCCAGTTCCATATCGGAAATCGCATCGCCCTTGGCCATATCGCGCACCAGTCCGGAGAAGCTGACAATGGCTCCGATATCGGTACGACCGGCCCGCATCGCAGCCATTTCCGCTGCGACATCAAAATCCTCTACCTGAACCGAAACCGACATTCAGCCCCCCGTCATCGGCGGAAAGAACGCCACTTCGCGCACACCAGCCAGCGGCGCGTCCAGATCGGACAACTCCTGATCCAGCGCCACGCGGATCGATTTCATGTCGGAGAACGCCAGATCATAGCGATCCTCGCGCGCCCGCAACTCCGCCACCAGATCGGCCACGGTCGCGGCATTGGTGTCCACATCCTCGCGCGGGATTCCGATACGCTCACGCACCCATGCAAAATAGAGAACCTGCATCAGCTTTCCTCCTTCAGATAGCCCAGCGACTTGCGGAAGTAGTCGAAACCGGTGATCGCCGTCAGCAGCGCCGCCGCGACCAGCAGCCCCAGCCCCGCATAGGTCGCATACTGGAACCCCAGATACAGCTGGCGCAGGTTCCCCTCGTCCGGCTGCGTGCCGTCAACCACGGCCCACGCATAGGCCGCCTCCATGCCGAACATATTCGCGGCCACATAGAACTGCAGCATATGCCCCAGAATAAGCGCCGAGATCGCCACCATCTGCACCGCGGTTTTCCATTTCGCCAGCCTGGTCACCTGCAGGTTGGAGGCATCCGCCCCCAGAAACTCGCGCAGGCCCGACACGAAAATCTCGCGAAACAGGATTACGGCGACCGACAACAGGATGATAAAATGCTGCCACGGCGTAACAATCAGCAGATTGCTCGAGGACAGCGCCACAAGCACCACCAGCGCCAGCGCCACCATGGCCTTGTCGGCAATCGGGTCCAGCATCCGCCCGAATTTCGAAACCTGATTCCATTTGCGTGCCAGATACCCGTCCAGATAATCGGTGACCGAGGCGGCAATAAACACGATCAACGCGATCCAGTCGGCCAGCGGGCTGACAAACACCACATAGATCAACGGAATCGCCGGCGCGGCCAGCAATCGTAAAACCGTGAGTATATTCGGAATGTTCCAGCGCATGATGTTCCTGTCCTGTTTTTCAGGCACTCTAGCGGCTTATTCCCCGCTGTGAAAGTAGCCATATATG
>WFTU01000167.1 GCA_015485375.1 Paracoccaceae bacterium
ACCCCGGCCAGCGCCGCGGCCAGACGGTTCGGGCCGGAAATGACCGGCAGGTCGGCGGTGTAGACCTTGTTCAGCTCCCCGGCCGAGGCGTGGGCATGGATCAGCGTTGCGCCCATGTCCGGCACCTTGAAGCGCGCGTACCCGTCGGTGGTATTTTCCCCGAACCGCATGTTGAAGGCGAAAACCACGTCCGCCGCGTCCAGCGCCGCCTGCACGGCCTTGGTTTTGCCCAGCCCCGCATCACCGATGTAGCTTGGCGAGGTATTGTCCAGAATGTCCTGACGGCGGAACGAAGAAACAACCGGCAGGCTGTTCGCCTCGACAAAACGGCGGAAGTCGGCCTTGCCGTCGGGCGTCCAGCCGCCACCGCCAACGATCACCAGCGGGCGTTTCGCGCGGGCCAGAATACCGGTAATGGCGGAAATATCCTGCGGCGCGGGGGCGGCCTCGGCCACCTTCACACGCGGACCGGCAACGGCGGAGGTGTGCGAGGTCAGCATATCCTCGGGCAGCGCCACAACCACCGGACCCTGCCGCCCCGACAGCGCAACGGAAAACGCCCGTGCAACAATCTCGGGGACGCGGTCCGCGTCGTCGATCTCGGTCACCCATTTGGCAACAGAGCCGAAATAGGCGCGGTAGTCGATTTCCTGAAACGCCTCGCGCCCCTTCATATCGGTGCCGACCTGCCCGACAAACAGGATCATCGGAACGGAACCCTGCATCGCCGTATGCACCCCGATGGAGGCATTGGTCGCCCCCGGTCCGCGCGTAACGAAACAGATGCCCGGCTCGCCCGTCAACTGCCCGTGCGCGGCGGCCATATAGGCAGCACCCCCCTCGTTTCGGTTGCCGATCAGTTCGATCTCCGGCGCATCGTAAAGCGCGTTCAGAACATCGAGGTAGCTTTCGCCCGGCACGCCGAAAATCCGGCGAACGCCCTGTTTTTCGAGACAATCCACCAGCAGCCTGCCGCCGGTTTTCAAGTGGTTTTCCATGATCGCTCCAATCGCTGTGCTACAGCAATTGAGCATAGTTCCCTGCGCCGGTAAATGACCAAATTGGCGAACCGGCGCGCGACGTCAGGTCCTGGAGACAGGGGCGTAGCTTGCGGGGTCCAGCACCTGCGGGCGGTCGGGCAGATCCAGCGTTGTGAGCGATTCCGGCGTGCGGGCGATGACCTCTCCGGCGCGGATCACGGCCAGTCGGGTAGCGCGCAGGCGGATCGCCTCGATCGGGTCGTTTGCCTGCAACAGAACCATGTTGGCAGCGTCACCGGTGTTCAGGCCGTAGCCCTCCAGCCCCATGATGCTGGCGGAGTTTGTGGTGACCGCCTCGAAACACCACGCCATATCCTCGCGGCTCGACATCTGGCCCACATGCAGCCCCATGGAGGCCACATCCAGCATATCGGCGCGCCCCAGCGAATACCACGGGTCCATGACGCAATCGGAGCCGAAACCCACCGTGATCCCTGCCGCCCGCAGTTCCGGCACGCGGGTCTGGCCGCGCCGTTTCGGGTAGGTATCATGGCGCCCCTGCAACATGATGTTGATCAGCGGGTTCGGAATGGCGTGCAATCCCGCCTCGGCCATCAGCGGGATCAGTTTGGAAACATAGTAGTTGTCCATCGAGTGCATGGAGGTCAGATGCGAACCGGTCACGCGACCCTCCAGCCCCAGCCGCGTGGTCTCGCGGGCCAGCGTCTCCACATGGCGGCTCATGGGGTCGTCGCTTTCGTCGCAGTGCATATCGACCATCAACCCGCGTTCGGCCGCGATCTCGCACAGACGGGTGACGGAGGCCGCGCCGTCCTGCATCGTGCGTTCGAAATGCGGGATGCCGCCGACCACATCAACGCCCATATCGAGCGCGCGCAGCAGGTTGGCCTCGGCGGTCGGGTCGCGGAACACGCCGTCCTGCGGGAAGGCGACCAATTGCAGGTCCATGTAGGGCGCGACCTGTTTGCGGACCTCCAGCAGGGCCTCGACCCCCTTGAGGTCGTCGTCGCAGACATCCACATGGCTGCGGATCGCGCCGATGCCCATCGCCACGGCCAGATCGCAATAGCGCAGGGCGCGTTCGATGATGTCATCCACCGTCTGCACCGGCTTCAGCTCCCCCCAGAGGGCGATGCCCTCCAGCAGCGTGCCGGAGACATTCATGCGCGGCGTGCCGAGCGACAGGGTGGCGTCCATGTGGAAATGCGGATCGACGAAGGGCGGCGAGACCAGCCGGCCCCTGGCGTCGATAATCACCCGTGCCTCGGCGGTGATATCCCGCTCCACGGCCGCAATCCGGCCGTGGGCGCAGGCGATATCCAGCCCCGGGCGGCCGTCGGGCAGGGTGGCGTTTTTCAGGATCAGGTCGAACATGGGGCGGCTCCTATCGTTGGCCCTTGAACCAGGGTTTCAACAGCGCACGGGGATAATCGGCCCTGCGCGCCACGACCACAAGGGCGATGATGGACAAAACATAGGGGGCCATCAGGAAAATCTGCGGCGGGATGAAGGCGCCTACCTCGGTTTGCAGGCGGACCTGAAAGGCGTCGAAGGCCCCGAACAGCAATGCGCCGAGCAGCGCCTTGCCCGGTCGCCAGCTGGCAAAGATCACCAGCGCGATACTGATCCAGCCGCGCCCGTTGACCATGCCGAAGAAAAAGGCGTCGAAGGCCGACATGGTCAGGAAGGCTCCGCCGAGGGCCATCAGCATGGACCCTGCCACCACGGCCCCGATCCGCAAGCCGTAAACCGACAGTCCCTGCGCATCGACCGCATCGGGGTTGTCACCAACCGCGCGCAGGGCCACGCCCAGCGGCGTGCGGTTGAACACCCACCAGACCAGCGCCACGAAGAACAGCGCCAGCCATGTCATGGCCGTTTGCTGGAACAGGACGGGACCGAGGAACGGGATGTCGGACAGCACCGGAATATCGAGCGGGCGGAACGGCTCGATCCGCGGCGGGGAGGACACGTTCGGCAAGGCGGTGCGATAGGTGAAATAGCTGACCGAAGTGGCCAGCATCGTCACCCCCAGCCCCGAGACATGTTGCGACAGGCCCAGCGGCACGGTCAGGATGGCGTGGATCAGGCCGAAAAACCCGCCGGTCAGCATGGCAACGACGATACCGCCCCAAAGCCCTGCGCCGAGCCAGACAGCCAGCCATCCGGCCATCGCACCGGCAACAAAAACCCCCTCGATCCCCAGATTGAGGACACCGGCCCGTTCGCAGATCAGTGCGCC
>WFTU01000168.1 GCA_015485375.1 Paracoccaceae bacterium
CTGATCCGCGACACCTACAAGGTGATGCTGCAAATGGCCGTGGTCCTGACTTACGGTGCCAAAAAACCGGTCGTGAAAATCGGCCGCATGGCCGGCCAGTTCGCCAAACCCCGCTCCGCCGATTTCGAGGTCATCGAGGGCGTCGAGCTGCCCTCCTACCGCGGCGACATCATCAACGACATCGGCCCGAGCGCCGAAAGCCGCATCCCCGACCCGCGCCGCATGCTGGAGGCCTACACCCAGTCCGCCGCCTCGCTCAACCTGCTGCGCGCCTTCTCGCAGGGCGGTTTCGCCGACATGAAGCGCGTCCACAGCTGGACACTGGAATCCACCAAGGCCGCCGAGGGCTACGAGGAATACAGCGACCTCGCCGACCGCATCGCGGATTCGATGGCCTTTCTCGAAGCCGCCGGCGTCGATTCCACCACCGCCGAGACCCTGAAGCGCGTCGATTTCTACACCAGTCACGAGGCCCTGCTGCTGGAATACGAGGAGGCCCTGTGCCGCACCGATTCCACCACCGGCCTGCCGGTCGCAGGCTCCGGCCATATGCTCTGGATCGGTGACCGCACCCGCCAGCCCGACGGCGCGCATGTGGAATTCTGCCGCGGCGTCCAGAACCCGATCGGCATGAAATGCGGCCCCTCGATCACGCCGGACGAGTTGCTGCGCCTGATCGACACGCTCAACCCGGAAAACGAGGCCGGCCGCCTGACCCTGATCGCCCGTTTCGGTGCCGGCAAGGTCGGCGACCACCTGCCGGAACTGATCCGCGCCGTGGAACGCGAGGGCCGCAAGGTCGTCTGGTCCTGCGACCCGATGCACGGCAACACCATCAAATCCGACAGCGGCTACAAAACCCGCCCGTTCGAGCAGGTTCTGGCCGAGGTCCGCGAATTCTTCGCCATCCATCAGGCCGAAGGCACCTATGCCGGCGGCGTCCACTTCGAAATGACCGGCAAGGACGTCACCGAATGCACCGGCGGCCTGCGCGCCGTGACCGACGAGGACCTTTCCAGCCGTTACCACACCGCCTGCGACCCGCGTCTCAACGCCTCGCAGTCGCTGGAACTGGCCTTCCTTGTCGCCAAGGAACTGCAGAACCGTGACGAGGCGCAGCGCGCAGCCGTATGATGACGCATTTTCTGGTCCTGACCTCCGCGGTCGGCATTGACGAGGAAACCCCCGATCAGGTGGCGGAAATGGTCAATGCCGAGCCGAACCGTCTCGGCGATTGCTCGGTGGAATTCGCCGTGTCCGGCGATGTGGAAATCCCGCAAATTCCGGGCGTCGATGTCAATCTGGTCCCCGCCTCCAACCGCCGCAAGAAACTGCTGATCGCCGATATGGACAGCACCATGATCAACGTCGAGTGCATCGACGAGCTGGCCGGTTTCGCCGGCGTCAAGGCGCATGTCTCCGAAATCACCGAACGCGCCATGCGCGGCGAACTCGACTTCGACGGGGCGCTGCGCGAGCGCGTCGCCCTCTTGAAAGACCTGCCCGAATCCGCCCTCGCGACCTGCTACGCCGAACGCATCCGCCTCAACCCCGGCGCGCGCCGTCTGGTGCAGACCATGAACAAATCCGGCGCCTTCACCGCGCTGGTTTCCGGCGGCTTCACCTATTTCACCGGCAAAGTCGCGGCCGAGGCCGGTTTTGCCCTCAATCAGGCCAACACCCTGCTGCTGGAAAACGGCCACCTGACCGGCGAGGTCGCCACCCCGATCCTCGGCCAGCAAGCAAAACTCGACACGCTCAACCGCCTGACGGCCGAACAGGGCATCACCCCCGCCGATGCCATCGCGGTAGGCGACGGTGCCAACGACCGCGCCATGGTAGAGGCCGCGGGTCTCGGCGTCGCCTACCACGCCAAGCCGACGCTCGCAGCCGCTGCCGATGCGGTTCTGAACCACTCCGACCTCACCGCGCTACTGGCACTGCAGGGAATTGCCGAGAGCGATTACGCCTGACCCTTCCAGACCATTTTCATGTAAACGCCGCCGCGCTCCAGCTCGTCGAGCATTTGCGCCAGCCGTTTTTCACGCGTTTCCTGGCGCTTTGCCCGTGTGATCCAGCCGATATAGTCGTTTTGCTGATAGGCCGGCCGCGCCCGATACGCCCCGTCCAGCCCCCGCGCCGCAAGGGCAGCGGCCACAAATTCCGGCATCGGGTATTTCTCGCGCGAGAGTTTTGAAAAATCCGTCATGCGGATATTCTGGCATATCAGCGCACAAGTTTCAAAAAATCCGCACTGCGCCGCGCGCCACCACCAGCCCCGCGCCCGTTGATGCTGCGCAAGGCCGGTGCAAAACCGGCCTGCGCCTCGGCAAACCCGACAGCGCGTTCGCGCAGGATCGGCCGCACATCGGCGTCAAGAATATCGAAACGCACGGGGGCCGTGAACCCGATGGGCGCGCGGTCGACACAGCCGATAATCCGGCTGACATCGCCGAAATCCGAGCGCAGCGGCAGCAATATCATCCGCACCTGCCCCTCGTTGCCGAGCGCATCGCGCGTGCCCAGCTGCAGTTCCGCCATCATCGGCCCGTCCAGAACCGCCTCTAGCACCTCGCCGAAACGCCCGCTGGCGGACTCGGTGAAAAACCCCGACGGCGACAGCCCGCGTACTTCCATCCCCGCCATTTCGCAAATCGTCAGCCCGGCAATCCGCACCCGCGTATCGCCCGCCGACAGGTGTTCCGGAATGAACAGCGTATCCAGCACCTCCGGTATCTCGCGCGGCGAGATTTCCGAGCGGAACGGCGGCAGGTTGCCCTCGCGCAGCCCCTGCCAGTGATCGTGAAGAATGGAGATGGTATCGCTGAACATCGTATTTCCGGCCCTGTTGCGCCGCCTCGAATAGTTACTACTTCGTTAATGTATAACATTTTAGCGGAATTGAGAGCATTTTGCTGAACCTTGGTTAACAATGCGTTAACAATGCTTAACCGATTCAGAACAAGGGAACGCCCATGCAGTCCATGACAGGTTTTGCCAGCCTTTCCGGCCACAAGGACGACACCGACTGGCTATGGGAGGCCCGCTCGGTCAACGGACGCGGCCTCGACATCCGGTTGCGCCTGCCCGAAGGGGCCGAGGCGCTGGAACCCCTGCTGCGCGCCGCCATCCCGAAACGGATGAAACGCGGCAACGTCTCGGTCTCGCTCAAACTCGCACACACGGGCGGCACGGCAAAACCCCGCCTGAACCGCGAGAACCTCGCCGCCGTCATCGCCGCCGCGAAAGAGGCGCAGTCCATGGCCACTTTCGAGGGCCTGCAAATGGCCCCCGTTTCCGCCGCCGAGCTGCTGGCCAACCACATAGTCTGGACCGGCGCAGACACCCCCGCCGACTGGCTTGTGGAGGCAAAAGCCCAGATCGGCGATTTGATCGAATCCCTCGCCGCAGCCCGCGCCTCCGAAGGCCGCGCCATCGTCGAAATCCTGTCCGGTCAGGTCGGGCAACTCGCCACCCTCGCGACGCAAGCCCGCGAAACCGCCGAGGCCCGCAACGCCGCCGCCGGTGATCTGCTGCGCGAAAAGGTGAAAGCCCTGCTCGACATCACCGATCTGGCCGACGAGGACCGCCTCGCGCAGGAACTGGCGCTGCTGGCCGTCAAGGCCGACGTGACCGAGGAACTCGACCGCCTAGATGCCCACATCGAGGCCGCGCGCGCCCTGCTAACGGGCAAAGGCCCGGTCGGGCGCAAATTCGATTTCCTGATGCAGGAGTTCAACCGCGAGGCCAACACCCTCTGTTCCAAGTCCGGCTCCGCCGACCTCACCGCAATCGGGCTTGATCTCAAGCTGGTAATCGATCAAATGCGTGAGCAAGTGCAAAATCTGGAGTAACCCATGCTGAAGCGCCGCGGCCTGCTGATCATCCTGTCCTCGCCCTCGGGCGCAGGCAAATCCACCCTGTCGCGCCGCGTGCTGGAGGACGACCCCGAGGTGCAGTTCTCCGTCTCCGCCACCACCCGCGCCCCGCGCGAGGGCGAGGTGGACGGCAAGGACTATTTCTTCAAGACCCGCGCGGAATTCGAGGCCATGGTCGAAAGCGGCGACATGCTGGAACACGCCGAGGTGTTCGGCAATTTCTACGGCACCCCCCGCGCACCGGTCGAGGCCGCAATCACCGAAGGCCGCGACGTGCTGTTCGATGTGGACTGGCAGGGCGGGCAGCAGATCCGCAACTCCCCGCTGAAAGACGCGGTGGTGTCCATCTTCATCCTGCCCCCCTCCATCGCCGCGCTGGAGGAGCGCCTGAAAAAACGCGGGCAGGACAGCGCCGAAACCATCGCCAGACGCATGGACAAATCCCGCGACGAGATCAGCCACTGGGCCGAATACGACTACGTTTTGATTAACGACGATCTGGAACGCGCCGAAAACAACCTGCGCGCCATCCTTGTTGCCGAGCGCCTGCGCCGCGACCGCCGCCCGGAACTGACGCCCTTCGTGCAATCGCTGAACACGGAATTCGAGGAGCGCCGGAAATGATCTATGAACTCGACGGCCGCGCGCCGCAATTCCCCGAAGACGGCGACTACTGGGTCGCCCCCGACGCCAATATCATCGGCGATGTGGTGCTGGAAACCGCCACCTCTGTCTGGTTCGGCTGCACGCTGCGCGGCGATAACGAGCGCATCACCATCGGCGCCGGTTCCAACGTGCAGGAAAACACCGTCATGCACACGGACATGGGATTCCCGCTGAGCGTAGGGCAGGGCTGCACCATCGGCCACAAGGTCATGCTGCACGGCTGCACCATCGGCGACAACACGTTGATCGGCATGGGTGCCATCATCCTGAACGGCGCGAAAATCGGCAACAACTGCCTGATCGGCGCCGGCGCTCTGGTCACCGAGGGCAAGGAGGTTCCCGACGGCTCGCTGGTCGTCGGCGCGCCGGCCAAGGTCATCCGCCAGCTCGACGGAAAAACCGTCGAGAGCCTGCGCACCTCGGCCCGCTCCTATCAGGCCAACATGCGCCGCTTTCGCGACGGGCTGAAACCTATAGCGTAACCCGCAGGCCGTTTTCGCCCGCCTGCATATCCACGGTTCGGCCCAGATCGCGCGCCAGATCGCGGGCCAGCGGAAACTGCACCAGCGCCGGTTTCACCGGCTCCACCGGCATCTGCCATTCCAGAATTTTCCACGCATCCCCCGCCTGCACCCGCGGCGCATCGGCCGCGATCGTCCAGATGCCACCCGCCTGCGTCACCACGATGTCGCCGCCGAGCGGCAGGGCGGTCTCCACGCAGAGCAGCAGCAGAAACACCAGTTTCACCTCGCGCCGCGGCGTGGCCTCCTCCAGCCCCTCCCAGCGCAGGCGCACGCGCTCCGATTCCAGCATCGCCGTAGCGGTTTTCACCACCTCCGGCCGCCCCAGAACCGCGCCGTCGGAGCATTGCCCGAAACAGATGCGGAAAAACTGCAGCTTCGCCTTGGCATTTTCCACACTGTCGGCGATCAGCCCGACCTCCGGCGTGGTGGTTGCCATCACCTCCAGCAATTCGATACCATTGCCGATAGCCCCGACAGGGCTTATCAGGTCGTGACAGATACGCGACGACACCAGCGCGTCCATGGAGGGCGCGGTCATAGTGCCACCGGAAGGGCCGCAATGAACCAGTTCCTGCAACCCGGCGACCTCGTGCGCCACCCCGATTGCCCCGACTGGGGTCTGGGGCAGGTGCAATCGGTTATCGGCGACCGCATCACGGTCAATTTCGAACATCGCGGCAAAGTAGTCATCAACGGCTCCGTCATCCTTCTGGACCTTGCGCCCGCTGCGGGCGGGCAGGGGTAATCTCGACTCGAACCGTTAAGGTAAGGTTAATTTTGCAAAATACAACCTGTAATTGCATTCCGCCACACCCTTACACCGGTTGCGAATCCGCCGGATTTTGCTAGATTGCCCGCGCAACACCCGTGGTGACCAGCGGCCGGAGGCCAAGCCTGTATGAAAAGCGACCCATCCCGTTTCAAGGTCCGGCTGGCCGAAACCGATGATGACATCGCCGCCGCGCAACGCCTGCGTTACCGTGTTTTTGTCGAGGAAATGGGCGCCCACGCATCGCCCGAAGAACACTCCGCGCGGCTGGAACAGGACAAATTCGACCCCTATTTCGAACACCTGCTGCTGATCGACACCACGGCCGCAGGCGACCCGCGCGACGCCGTTGTCGGCGTATACCGCCTGATGCGCGGGACCGTTGCGAAACAGGGTATCGGCTTCTACGGTGCCTCCGAATACGACCTGTCGAAACTGGAAAACCTGCCGTACGAGACCCTCGAACTCGGCCGCTCCTGCATCGCCCCCGGGGCCCGCGGCGGCGTCGGCCTGCACCTGCTCTGGGATGCGCTCGGCGATTACGTCCTGAAACACGACATCCGCGTCCTGTTCGGCGTTGCCAGCTTCCACGGCACCGATCCGGAACCGCTGGCCGAACCGCTCTCGCACCTCTACCACAACCACCTCGCGCCGCCGGAGTTGCGCGTCACCGCCCGCGCACACGGCTTTGCCGCGATGGACGTTCTGCCGCCGGAACAAATCGACAAGACCCGCGCGCTCAAACAGATTCCCTCGCTGATCAAGGCCTACCTGCGCCTTGGCGGTTTCGTGGGCGAGGGCGCTTTCATCGACCATGATTTCAACACCATCGATGTCTGCCTGATCATGGACACCGAAAGAATGGTGCAGAAATACCGCACCTTCTATACCCGCGACAGGCGCGCCTGATGGAGTGGTTCGGCGAATGGGCGCCGGAGCTGACCGCCCCGAAACCCCGCGAGTGGCCCCGCGTCACTCTGCGCGGCCTCGCCATGCTGCTCGGCACCGGCTTGCTGCTGGTCATCTACCTGCTGTTCTACGGTATCGAGAAAATCCTGCCGCTCGGAGTGACAAAATACATCGCGCAAATCTGGGCGCGTATGGGGCTGTTCCTGTGCGGGCTGAAACTGGAGCTGCGCGGCAAACACATGTCGCAAGGCGGGGCGCTGGTGGCCAACCATGCCTCGTGGATCGACATCTTCAGTTTCAATTCCGCCGCCCGCATTTCCTTCGTCGCCAAGGCCGAGGTCCGCAACTGGCCGCTCGTCGGTTTCCTCGGCCGCATCACCGAC
>WFTU01000169.1 GCA_015485375.1 Paracoccaceae bacterium
ACACTCAAGCGGCGAAGCGCGAGAGAGGCTGGTGGAAATCGTGCAGATTTTCCAGATTCTTGAGGCCCGAATAAAATCAAATACATTTAGTAAACCACTTTTGAGCGACATAAGTTCGCCTAAAGATAAATTATCATCTAATGATTACAATCAGATAGGTGCAATTCACGATTGGCTATGCTTTCTGATTCTCACCAGCCATTTGTTTCGTTTTGCTCGAGGACTCAATTTTGATCGCTCTCGCGACCAAGTCGGCGAAGAGGTGGTCCAAAAAATGGAACAACTTGACCGAAACGGTTGGCTTTATACAAACATCGAACAATACCGAAAATTGATGGATGCATATGAACAAAATTCCAATATTGGTTTTGCAAACAAATTGTGGGCAAACAGATAGCGTTTCTACAACAGATAATCTCCTCCATCGACGAGCCCAATGAAGAGAATGTATGGAGAAGCTGACTGGCCGGACTAGCTTTCGCGCATTACCGATGTTGTGTCACATGTATATGTTATGAAAATTCGCAAGCCACTATAACCTACCCTACCGTGTGAACTTCTTGTATTTCATCCGTTTCGGCTCAACGGCATCGGGGCCTAGGCGGCGGATTTTGTCTTCTTCGTAGTCTTCGAAGTTGCCCTCGAACCATTCGACGTGGGAGTCGCCCTCGAAGGCGAGCATGTGGGTGCAGAGGCGGTCGAGGAAGAAGCGGTCGTGCGAGATGATGACGGCGCAGCCGGCGAATTCGGTCAGGGCGTCCTCAAGCGCGCGCAGGGTTTCCACGTCTAGGTCGTTGGTCGGCTCGTCGAGGAGGAGGACGTTACCGCCCTCTCGCAACAGTTTGGCGAGGTGGACGCGGTTGCGTTCGCCGCCTGACAGCAGGCCGATTTTTTTCTGCTGGTCGCCGCCCTTGAAGTTGAAGGCGCCGACGTAGGCGCGGGAGTTGACCTCGGCGTCGCCGAGCATGATGACGTCCAGCCCGTCGGAGATTTCGTCCCAGACGGTTTTGTTGTCGTCGAGCGCGTCGCGGGACTGGTCGACGTAGGAAAGTTTGACCGTGTCGCCGAAGGTGATGGTGCCCTCGTCGGGCTGTTCCTGTCCGGTCAGCATGCGGAACAGGGTGGATTTACCGGCGCCGTTCGGGCCGATCACGCCGACGATGCCGCCCGGTGGCAGGGCGAAGGACAGGTCGTCGATCAGAAGGTTGTCGCCGAAGCCCTTGGAGAGGTGTTCGACCTCGATCACCTTGCCGCCGAGGCGCGGGCCGTTGGGGATGATGATCTGGGCGCGGCCGAGCTTGTCGCGCTCGGACTGCTGCGCCATTTCGTTATAGGCGTTGATACGGGCCTTGGATTTGGCCTGCCGCGCCTTGGGCGACTGGCGCATCCATTCGAGTTCGCGTTCCAGTGTTTTCTGGCGGGATTTGTCCTCGCGGGCCTCTTGCGCCAGACGTTTGGCCTTTTGTTCGAGCCATGCGGAATAGTTGCCCTCGTAGGGGATGCCGTGGCCGCGGTCGAGTTCGAGGATCCAGCTGGTGATATCGTCGAGGAAATATCGGTCGTGGGTGACGATCAGGATCGTGCCCTTGTAGTCCATCAGGTGCTTTTGCAGCCATGCGATGGTTTCGGCGTCGAGGTGGTTGGTCGGCTCGTCGAGGAGCAGCATGTCGGGGGCTTCGAGCAGCAGTTTGCACAGCGCCACGCGGCGTTTTTCACCGCCCGAGAGGGTGGAGACGTCGGCGCCGTCGGGGGGGCAGCGCAGGGCCTCCATCGCCACGTCGATCTGGCTGTCGAGATCCCAGAGGTTGGCGGCGTCGATCTCGTCCTGAAGGGTGGTCATTTCCTCCATCAGTTCGTCGGAGTAGTTGTCGGCGACCTCCATGGCGACCTCGTTGAAACGGTCGAGTTTGGCTTTTTTGTCGGCCACGCCGAGCATGACGTTGTCGCGGACATTGAGGGATTCGTCGAGTTTGGGTTCCTGCGGCAGGTAGCCGACCTTGGCGCCTTTGGCGGCCCATGCCTCGCCAACGAAATCCTTGTCGAGGCCGGCCATGATTTTCAGCAGGGTGGATTTACCGGCGCCGTTGACGCCGACCACACCGATTTTTACGCCGGGGAGGAAGGAGAGGTGGATGCCCTCGAACAGTTTTTTGCCGCCGGGATAGGTCTTGGAGACCCCTTCCATATGGTAAACGTATTGATAAGAAGCCATGGTTCGCCCTCGTGGTGTGAAAGTCGGTTTCGGGGGTTTTAGCCAAGTGTGCGGGGCGGCGCAATGTGTCTTGGCGTTGACACCGGCGGCGCGAGGCGAAAGATTGGGGAAAACGAAAGGGATGGTAGGCAGTTGTCAGGGTTTCCAAGCGCCGCGCCGGGGATGAGGATCGGGCTGCTCGGCGGGTCGTTCGATCCGCCGCATGCGGGGCATGTGCATATTACGAAACAGGCGCTGCGGCGGTTCGGGCTGGACCGGATCTGGTGGCTGGTCTCGCCCGGCAATCCGTTGAAGGCGGAGGGGCCGGCACCGATGGCGCGACGGCTGGCGGCGAGTCGGGCGATTATGCGGCACCCGAGGGTCGGGATTACGGATATGGAGGCACGGCTAGGGACACGCTACACCGCGGATACGCTGCAGCGGGTGCTGGAGATGTATCGCGGGGTGCATTTTGTCTGGCTGATGGGGGCGGATAATCTGGCCGGTTTCCATCATTGGCAGAACTGGGAGTGGATCGTGCGGAATGTGCCGATCGGGGTGACCTCGCGGCCCGGGGAGTATTTGCGGGCGGCCAATTCGGTGATGGCGCGAAAATATGCGGCGGCGCGGGTGCCGGTCGAGGCGGCGCGGAGCCTGCCGCTGCAGGTGCCGCCGGCGTGGTGTTTGCTGGGCGGGCCGACGGTCGAGGCCTCCTCGACCGATATCCGGGCACGGGGCGAGTGGGAGCGGTAGGCATGGACAGGCGGCATTTTCTGGGCGGGCTGGCCGCGAGTTTTCCGACGCTGGCGCTGGCGGGGGCGCCGGTAACGGCAACGCGGCCGTTGTTGCGCAACGGGACGTATATTGCGCGGGTGGCGGGAGCGGCAGCGCGCGGACTGGATCCGGCGCTGGCTCCGGTGACGGGATTTATCCTGCTGGACGGGCGCACAGGCGAGGTGATCGAGAGCCACCAGCCGGAAATTGCGCTGCCGCCAGCCTCGGTCACCAAGACGGTGACGGCAATCTATGCGCGCGAAACGCTGGGGGACGACTACCGGTTTGTAACGCGGGTGCTGGCGACAGGGCCGGTGGTGAACGGGAAATTGCAGGGGGATTTGTATCTGGTCGGCGGTGGTGATCCGGCGCTGGACACGGACGAGCTGGCCGGACTGGCGGCGGCGCTGGTGGCCAGGGGGATTCGGGCGATAACGGGGCGGTTTTATGTTGATGGATCGGCCTTGCCGGAGATCAACGAGATCGACCCGACGCAGCCGGATTATGTGGGTTATAA
>WFTU01000170.1 GCA_015485375.1 Paracoccaceae bacterium
CGGCCTGCAACAGCGCAATCGTGCGCTGGCGGGTGATGCCGTTCAGGAAGGTGCCGTTGGGGGCGGGCGTGAACACCTCGCCATCACGCACCATGAACACGTTGGTGCTGGAGGTTTCTGCCACGTTGTCATCGATGTCCAGCGACAGGGCGGTCTTGAAGCCGCGCTTTACCGCCTCTTGTGCGATGCGGGCGTTGTTGGGGTAGAGGCAGGCGGCCTTGGCCTCGGTCAGGGCCATGTCGGGGCGCGGGCGGCGATAGGGGGAAACCGTGAGGGCATAGTCGCCGCCACCGCCCATCGGCAGCTCCTCGATACAGATCGCATAGGCGCCCGAGGCAGGGTCCGCGCCGAGCATGGTTGCGTCGCCTTCGGTCGACCACATCATCGGGCGCAGATAGAGTTCGGCATCAGTGGCGAATTGTGCCACGCCCTCGCGGATGATCGCCTCGACGGTTTCGGCATCGACCGGCGCGTCATAGCCCATCGAGCTGGCAGAGCGCACGATACGCTGGCAATGCAGGTCGAGGTCGGGGGTCACGCCCTCGAAAGCGCGCGCGCCATCGAATACCATCGAGCCGAGCCATGTAGCGTGATCGGCCGAGCCCATGACCGGAACATTGCCCCGCGTCCACTCGCCATTGAACCATGTGAGGATGTTGTCACTGATCGCCATCGTCTATTTCCTTGTTGATCCGGGCAGGTCCGACGGCGCGTCGCCGGGGGCCTTCACCTTATCAAGTATCCGACCGGGACCGGACATAAAAGCCTTGGCGAGGGGGTTTTTCCGCAACGTCGCTTTGGCCTTTTCGAACTGCATGACGTTTTCGATCCGCCGGTCGATGAAATCCCAGGTGTCCCTGTTGCCCTCGCTCTCGTCGCCCAGCCAGTAAAGCACGGCGGAGGAATAGACCGCCGAAAGGGTCGCGCGTTTGGTGTACCAGTTCACATCGCGGCTGCTGTCGCCGAGCGCGTTCCAGATGGTGTCGGCCGTGTGCCAGATCGCTCGCGCCCCGTCGGCGGCATGGGTCGGCAGGGCAAAGAGGGCAGAGCCGCGCCGCACCGCCTCGCGATGGGGGGCAGCGATTTCCAGACGTTTGCGGATGCCGAAGGCGACGCGGTCGCGGTAGCGCATACCGTCGAGGTCGGCGGCCGCCATCGCCTCGGCCAGTTGCGCGTCGCCGTCCATGTGGAAGGCCAGCGCCAGATCGATGGCGCCGCGCGGGAAGGCAAGGTGGGCCAACCCCGCGTCCACACCCGAATCAGTGATCGCCTCGCGCAGGGCCTGCTCGCTCCAGCCGTCGAAAACCACCAGCGGCAGGGCGGTCTCCAGCACTTTGGCGCGGGTTTCCGCGATATGATCGGTTTCGGTTTTGCGTGATTCCATAACGGGCCTCGTATGTTTGCCGGCAGTCTAGACAGATTGCGCGCGGGTTGCTATAGAGCGCCTTCCTGCAATTCTGCAAATCTAACCTAGAAAGGTGGTGTAACCACATGCAGGTAACGGTTCGTGATAACAACGTCGAACAGGCGCTCCGTGCTCTGAAGAAAAAACTTCAGCGCGAAGGTGTTTTCCGTGAAATGAAGCTCAAGCAGCATTTCGAGAAACCCTCCGTCAAAAAAGCGCGCGAGAAAGCCGAGGCTGTTCGCCGTCAGCGCAAGCTGGCACGCAAGAAGATGCAACGCGAAGGTCTGCTGTAAGGCGGAACCGGATCGGGCTTCGGCCCATCTTTGACGACCCCCGCATGTAAATGTGGGGGTTTGTCGTATTAGTGTCATAAAACCCTGCTAGATGCACAGGCATGAATATACTTGTCCTATGCACCGGAAACTCGGCCCGCTCGATCCTGTTGGAAAGCCTGTTGAACCGCCTGTCGGAGGGTCGGATTATGGCCTATTCCGCCGGCTCGCACCCTGCGGGGAAGGTCCATCCGCAATCCCTGATGCTGCTCGGGGAAAAGGGCCACGATATTCGCGGTCTCGAATCCAAAAGCTGGGATGTGTTTGCAGCACCCGATGCTCCGGAAATGGATATGGTCATCACCGTTTGCAGCGCCGCCGCCGGTGAAACCTGTCCCTTGTGGCCCGGCACCCCCTTGCGCGCGCATTGGGGTGTCGAGGATCCGGCCGCCGCAACAACCGATGTGCCCGAGGCGTTCTCCGAAGCCTATGCCATTCTGGAACGACGCGCCAAGGCATTGCTGGATATGCCCATCGAGGAGATGTCGAAAGACGAACTGCAAAGCGGACTCGACAGAATAGGCACCTTGGCTTAGCGCATCCAGAACCCGCGGTTCTTGATCTTTTTGCGCAGTTTTTCTTCGGGTTTCAGAAGGTCGTCCTCGTCAATGAGCGCACGCAGTTTGTGGCCGCGTTTCTGGAATACCAGCCGTTTGAACGGCTCGTGTTCCTTCAACAGTTTTTTGATCCGGTTGGGGGCGCAGACGGTTTCCAGCACCTCGATCACCGCGTCGCTTTCGCGGGCGTAGAGCAGCGGCAGCGCGCGGTAGTGACAGGTGGTTTTGCCGTCCAGATAGCCTTCGGGCAATGTATCGCGTCCGCCGCCAAGAGCATGAATCACCAGCGGCAAAGCGATCTGGTCCAGCCACGGATCAAGCGATTGCCCGTCGAGTTCCTCTGGCGGGGTGTCGCGGATTTCCGTGGCGAATTTCAGGAACAGGTCACCGAATTCCTTCGGGTCCGCACCGAAAAAATATCCGGCGTTGAAATAGAGAAACCTCTGCCAGTATTCCTCGGGCTGGGTGGTATCGACGGAGCTGTCGAAATCCAGCCCGAAGCGGTCATAGAGTGACTTCCAGATATCCGCATACCCGGGGCCGTACAGGTCCGGCTGCGGCCAGGTCCCCGTCACACGGCGCGAGGCCGAGGGGCGGGTGAAATCGAACGGCACTTCGGACAGCGGGCCGGTAAACAATGTGTCTGTATCGAAAAACACGAAAGGCTCGCCGGCGGGTAGCAGCGAAAGCGCCTCGATCTTGTTGCCATAAGGATAGGCCTGCCCGAAAACGCGGTTTTCAAGCGGCAGGATTTTCGCGCCAAGATGCTCCAGTTCCGCCCGAACGGCGGGTGAAATGCGCGGGTCGTCCTGCCAGAGCGGCCCCGGTTGCGGTTCGGCCAGCACAACAGTGTAATCGGCGTCCGGATCGGCGGCGCGCAGCGAGGCCATAAACGCCAGCGCCTCGTATTCCAGCCGTCCGCCCTGTACGATGGCGAGTATGTTTCGCAGTTTCGACATGCCCTCCGCTATGCCGCGAACCCCGCAACATTTCAAGCGAATATGCGGATTGCGCTTGCCCCGAAGCTGCACTATACCGCGCTACAGGCACCCGTAGCTCAGCTGGATAGAGCGCTGCCCTCCGAAGGCAGAGGCCACAGGTTCGAATCCTGTCGGGTGCACCAAATGATCGGGTGGCCGGTTGGGAACGGAGACGGCGCACGATGGTTATGCACAGCTTCAACATCATTATTATCATGTCGATTGCCAGTTCGATCGGCTGGATCGCCGCGATCTATGTGGATAACAATGTGCGGCTGGCGATCGGGTATTTTGTGGCCAGTGTGATCGGGGCCTTTACTGCGAGCTATATGACTTTGTGGTTTATGCCGCAGTACGGGAACACGGGTATCATTCTGGCGGCGCTGACCGGATCGGTTTCGCTGGTGGCCGGGTGGGGTGTCTGGCACCGGAAACCGGTTTAGGTTGGCCCCTCCGGTGGGGATACTTCTTTTGCCGCGATCCGCATCACCGATTCTTTGAACATCTGTGCGGGGGGGGCCGTCTCGCTGCGCTTGCGTTCCACGAACACGACTTGCCGGACGTGGGTGCGGGTGCCGAAGGGCACGGCGTATAAGCCCTGTGCAAAATTGTGCACGCCGAGGCGACGGGGAACGACTGATACACCGAGGCCCGCGCGCACGAGGCTTTCGATCGATTCAAGCGAGTCGATTTCCATTTTCTGCTCCACCCTTATCCCCTCGCGCAGGATCAGCCCCTCGATGGCCTGACCGGCCCAGCTTTTGCGGTTGAACCAGATAAAGGGGTAGCTGGTCAGCAGGGCGCGAAAGTCCTGGCCCTCCGCCTGCAGCGGGGCAACGACGAAAAGCTGCTCGTCGCCGATCGGGGTGACTTCCAGATTTTCGATCCGTTCTGTCGGGGCCGTTGTGATGGCGAGGTCCAGTTCCCCGACCAGCACCTGCATTGCCAGATCGCCAGACAGGCCGACCTTGACGCGCGAGACGATCCCCGGCTGGGTTTCGTGCAGATGGCTGAGCGAGGGGGCGAGCAGGTCGGGGAGTTCGGTTGACACCACGCCGATGTTGAGCGCGCCGCTCAGGCCGGCCTCGGAACCGATGGACTGGATTTCCCCGGACAGTTCGAACATCTGGCGCGCCCGCTCGACAATCTGGCGGCCGCGGTAGTTCAGCACCGGCGGGCGGCGGCTGCGATCGAGCAGCGGGCTGCCGAGGCTGCGTTCCAGTTCCTTGATGTGGACCGAGACCGCCGAATGGCTGAGGCCGAGGACCTGTCCGGCCTCGGTAAAGGTCCGGCATTCGGAGATGGCAACCAGAGTGCGCAGGTGGTGCAGGTTCATGGGCAATCCTGTTGTTACATTTTCTAACAATAAACCGGCAAACTATTCGCTTTCAAATAGAATCTATGCGGGCAAGACTGGGTCAGCAAGAATCATTGGCGAATTTCATGAAAAATACTCCCGATAATAGCTGCGGCCCGCTCAAGGGCATCAAGGTCCTCGACCTTAGCCGTATTCTGGCCGGTCCGACCTGTTCGCAGCTTCTCGGTGACTACGGCGCGGATATCATCAAGATCGAGAAACCCGGAGCGGGCGATGACACGCGCAAATGGGGGCCGCCCTATGTTACGGATGCCGATGGCACGGAGACGGAGGAGAGCGCCTACTACCTGTGCGCCAACCGCAACAAACGCTCGGTGGCCGTGGATATTGCAACACCGGAGGGGCAAAGGGTCGTGCGCGCGCTGGCGCGGGACTGCGATGTCCTGCTGGAGAATTTCAAGGTGGGCGGGCTGGCGAAATACGGTCTTTCCTATGATGAACTGGCGGAGATAAACCCCGATCTGGTCTATTGTTCCATTACCGGTTTCGGGCAGACGGGGCCGAATGCCCACCGCCCCGGCTATGATCTGCTGGCGCAAGGGGCCGGCGGCATCATGAGCCTGACCGGAGAGCCGGACGGCGAGCCGATGAAGGTGGGCGTCGGCGTGACCGATATCGTTTGCGGCCTGTATGCGGCCACGGCCATTCTGGCGGCCCTGCATCACCGCGATCAGGGCGGCGGCGGGCAGCATATCGACATCGGGCTGCTCGATACGCAGGTGGCATGGCTGGTCAATCAGGGGGTCAACTATCTGACGGATGGCAGGGAGCCGGAGCGTCTGGGCAACCAGCATCCGAATATTGTGCCCTATCAGGTGTTTGCCGTGAAAGACGGACATGTGATCGTGGCTGTGGGGAATGATGCGCAGTTCCGGCGTTTTTGCGGGATTCTCGGGCTGGAGGCGCTTGCCGACGATCCGCGCTATGTCAGCAATATCGCCCGCATCGCCAACAAGGACAGTTTGATTGGAACGCTCGCCAGCACTCTGGCCGGGGTGGAGAAAGAGGCGCTGATTGCGGCCATGGACTCCGCCTCGGTTCCGGGCGGGCCGATCAATACGGTGCCGGAGGTGTTCGCCTCGGAGCAGGTCGCGGCGCGGGAGATGAAAATCCATATGCCGCATCCGGCGACGCCCGACGGTGTGGACCTGATCGGCAATCCGGTGAAATTCGGCAAAACGCCGGTGAGTTACCGCCACCATCCGCCCCTGTGCGGGGAGCATACCGGCGCGGTTCTGGAAGAATTCAATATCAGCAAAGGTTTGAAAGATGACACAGCTTAGCGAAGACCGGCGTATGTTGCAGGATGCCGCCCGCAAACTGGCCGAGAGCGAAATCCGCCCCCGCGCCGCCGAGGTGGACCGGAGCGAGGAATACCCCTGGGACAATGTCGGGAAGCTGACCAAAGCCGGCTTCATGGGCATGACCATTCCGCAGGAATACGGCGGGCTGGGGCTGACCTATCTGGATGCGGTTCTGGTGATCGAGGAAATGGCCAAGGTCTGCGGTGTGACCGGGCGGATCGTGGTCGAGGCCAATATGGGCGGCGTCGGCGCGATCATGAAATACGGCTCCGACAAGCAGAAACGGCTGGCGGCAGGGCTGGTGCTGGCGGGGGACAAGCCGGCGATCTGTATCACCGAGCCGGGGGCCGGTAGCGCGGCGACGGAGATGACCACTACGGCGGTCAAAAAGGGTGACCGCTACGTTATTAACGGGGTGAAACACTGGATTACCGGTGGCGGAGTCTCGAAGCTCCATCTGATTTTCGCGCGGGTGGTGGAGAATGGCGAGGATCTGGGCATCGGCGGGTTTATTGCGGTGCGTGGCGAGTCCGAAGGGCTGAAAATCGGCACACGCGAGCCGGCGATGGGGCTGCGGGGGATACCGGAAACCGAAGTTATCTTCGACAACCTCGAAGTCGCCGACGATATGGTGGTGATCCCGCCCGAAGGTTTGAAGCGCGGTTTTGCCGGACTGATGCGCGCCTATAACGGTCAGCGGATCGGGGCGGGGACGGTGGCGCTCGGTATCGCGCAGGGGGCTTACGAGCTGGCGCTGGACTATGCCAAAACCCGTGAACAGTTCGGGCGGCCGATTGCCGAGTTTCAGGGATTGCAGTGGATGCTGGCGGATATGTCGATCGGGCTGGCGGCCTCGCGGGCGTTGATCCACAATGCGGCAGCGAATGCAAAGGGCGGCTTCCCCGATATTCGCGAGGCGGCACAGGCAAAAATCATGGCCTCGGAAACCGCGATCAAGGTGACGAATGATGCGCTGCAAATCCACGGCTCTGCCGGATATTCGCGCAACCTGCCGCTGGAGCGCATGGTGCGCGATGCACGCATGTTCACCATCGGCGGCGGCACGGCGCAGGTGTTGCGCACGCAGGTGGCCTCTTCGTTGCTGGGGATGAAATTTCCGCAAACCCGCGACGGCTTCACCCGTTTGCATGGAGGTGCGGCATGAGCAACTCCGCCGCCCGCCTGATCGCCCGCCACCTTTACAACGCCGGTTGCCGCCATGCCTTCGGTATTCCCGGCGGCGAGGTTCTGTCGCTGCTGGATGCGCTGGAGGCCGAGGGAATCGCGTTTCACCTCTGCCGGCACGAAAACGCCGGCGGTTTCATGGCCGAGGGCAGCTATCACGCCACCGGCGCGCCGGGGATCTTGCTCGGAACGGTCGGACCGGGGGTGTTGAACGGGTTGAATGCTGTCGCCAATGCCTTGCAGGAACAGGTGCCGCTGATTGTGCTGTCGGGCTGCGTGGACGGGGCCGAGGCGGCGACCTACACGCACCAGATACTCGACCAGAATGCGGCATTGGCGCCGATCACCAAGGCGAGCCTGACCGCGGCGGACGGGGCGGTGGACGTGATTATCGACAAGGCGATCGCCATTGCCATGGCCGATCCGCCCGGGCCGGTGCATCTGGATTTGCCGATAACGTTGGCGGATGCGGAGCAGACGTCCCGATCGAACCTTTATGTTCCGCCCGCCGCGCCAATGGCACCGGCAGATGGTCCGCAGCTTGAAGCGGCGCGCAAGCGGATTGCGCAGGCCGAACGGCCGCTGATGATCGCCGGTGTGGGGGCGGTGCATAACGATGCCTCCGAAACGATCACCGGCATTTGCCGCGAACACAGCATCCCGCTGATCACCACCTACAAGGCCAAGGGGGTGATGCCGGAGGATGATCCGCTGTGCCTTGGCGGGCACGGGTTGTCGCCGGAGTCCGACAGGATTCTGGCGGAACTGATTGAAAAATCCGACCTTATCCTTCTGGCCGGCTACGATCCCATTGAAATGCGGGTCGGCTGGCGCGGGCTTTGGGAGGCCGGCAAGGCGATCGAGGTGACGCACACGCCGAACCGCCACGGGATGCACAGCGCCAGTGTCAGTTTTATCGGAGATGTGGGGGCCGGTCTGGCGCGGCTTTTTGACGGTATCGCACCGACCGGAAGCTGGCCGGACGGGTTGCCGCAATCCACGCGCGCCGCGTTGCAGGATTTTTTCCGCGAACCGGAGGCGTGGGGCGCCCATCAGGTATTTGCCACCGCGCGCCGGGTTTTGCCGAAGAATACCGTCGTGACGGCTGACAGCGGCGCACACCGGATTTTGCTGTCGCAGATGTGGACCTGCTATCAGCCGCGCACCCTGCTGCAATCCTCGGCGCTTTGCACCATGGGCGTGGCGCTGCCGCTGGCGCTTGGTCACAAGCGGGCGGATCGGGACACGCCGGTGATGGCCGTAATGGGCGATGCGGGGTTCGAGATGGTGCTGGGCGAACTGGCGACTCTGCGCGACCAGAAATTGCCGGTCATCATCATGGTGATGGTTGACCGCTCGCTGTCGCTGATCGACCTCAAACAGGAACGCATGGGGCTGGCGAATCGCGGTGTGCTGTTCGGGCAGGCGGATTACGGAAAACTGGCGCAGGCCTATGGCGGATACGGTAAACATGTCTCCAGCACGACAGAGCTTGAAGAAGAACTCACAAAAGCACTGGATCACGAAACATTTACCGTGTTAGCCTGCGACATAGACAAAAGAGACTATTGGGGGGCTTTCTGAGACAGTCAGGCTCGAAGAATACATCCGCTCGGTGGTCGTTCCGTGCGGATGGGAAAAAGCAACATATTGAATTGCACCTAACGACGTTTACCCACCCGGCCGTCAGGCCGAATTCAATGCTCAATCAGGGAGAGAAAGCATGAAACTTCTGAAACTTATCGCAGCGGCAGGGATTTTTGCCGGTGTGGCTGTTGGCGCGAGCGCGCAGGAACAACAGTTTATTTCCATCGGCACCGGCGGCGTGACCGGCGTGTATTATCCGACCGGTGGCGCAATCTGCCGTCTGGTGAACAAGACCCGCAAGGAAACCGGCATTCGCTGCTCGGTCGAATCCACCGGCGGTTCGATCTACAACATCAACGCCATCCGTCAGGGCGAACTGGAATTCGGTGTGGCGCAGTCCGACTGGCAGTACCATGCCTATAACGGCACCTCGAAATTCGAGGATCAGGGTCCGTTCGAAGACCTGCGGGCCGTATTCTCCGTGCATCCGGAGCCGGTGACCGTTGTGGCCCGTGATGATTCCGGCATCGAGAATATCACCGACCTCAAAGGCAAGCGTGTCAATATCGGCAACGCCGGTTCGGGCACACGCGGCACATGGGAAGTGCTGGAAGCGGCCCTTGGCTGGGAACGTTCCGACCTGAAACTGGCCGCCGAGCTGAAATCGGCAGAAACCGGTCAGGCGCTTTGTGACGGCAAGATCGACGCCTATTTCTGGCTCGTCGGCCACCCGTCGGCCCTGACACAGGAATCGCTGGCCACCTGTCCGTCGCATCTGGTGAATGTCACCGGTCCGGCCATCGACAAGCTGGTCGCGGACAACTCCTACTACCGTTATGCCACCATTCCGGCCGGTATGTATAACAACGAGGAAGACATCAAGACCTTCGGCGTCGGCGCGACTTTCGTCACCTCCGCCGCGGTTTCGGACGAGGTTGTCTATACCCTCGTGAAAGCTGTCTTCGACAACTTCGACGACTTCAGGAACCTGCACCCGGCCTTCCGCAACCTGAAGGAAGAGGAAATGATCCGCGACAGCCTTTCGGCGCCGCTGCATCCGGGGGCGATCAAATATTACAAAGAACGCGGCTGGATGTAGTCCGGACGTAATTGACAGGGGCGGTCCGGTAACGGGTCGCCCCCGTTTTTTCACACTTTTTATACTATATGCCGGAATTCAGCCGGCGCATGACTGCCGGTTCACGGCAGCGAACGGACAGAGGGAGAATTCGTATGGCGGACTTGAGCAAAGCCGAGGATATCGTCGCGCAGACAGATACCGGCGCGCGCGATCTGGGTGGTAATCTCGGGAAACTGGTTGCCCTGATTGCCTTTACCTGGTCGGCGTTCCAGCTCTATACCGCGTCTCCCCTGCCTTATATCCTGACCGAGTGGACCGGCCTCAAGCTGCTGTTCAACAATGCCGAGATCCGCTTTATCCATCTGGCCTTCGCCCTGACGCTGGCGTCGCTGGCCTATCCGCTGTTCAAATCCTCCCCGCGCCGCTCGGTGCCATGGTATGACTGGGTGCTGGTGGCGCTCGGCATCATGACCACCATGTATCTGCTGGTGTTCAAGGAGGATATCGCCGGGCGCGCCGGTCTTACCACCAACAGGGATATACTGTTTTCCGCCGTGGGGATGAGCGTGCTCGCCATCTCTGTATATCGCTCGCTCGGCCTGCCGCTGGTTATCGTGGCCAGTGTGTTCGTGTTCTATGTGTTCTTCGGTGATGCGTCCTACATGCCCGATGCGATCCAGTGGAAGGGTGCCTCGGTCGGCAAGGCCATGTGGCACTACTGGATGCAGCTTGAGGGCGTGTTCGGGGTTGCGCTCGGGGTCTCTGCCTCGATGATTTTCCTGTTCGTTCTGTTCGGCTCCTTGCTGGAACAGGCGGGGGCGGGGAATTACTTCATCAAGCTGGCCTTTGCCCTGCTTGGCCATCTGCGCGGCGGTCCGGCGAAGGCGGCTGTGGTCGCATCGGCGGCCTCCGGTCTGTATTCCGGTTCGTCGATTGCCAATGTGGTGACGACCGGCACTTTTACCATTCCGCTGATGAAACGCACGGGATTCTCGGCCGAGAAAGCCGGGGCGGTCGAGGTGGCCTCTTCCACCAACGGGCAGCTGACGCCGCCGGTCATGGGGGCCGCGGCCTTCCTGATTTCCGAATTTACCGGCGTTGCCTATACCGACATCCTGCGCCATGCTTTCCTGCCGGCAATCGTGTCCTATATCGCGCTGGTCTATATCGTGCATATCGAGGCGCTGAAACTGGACCTCAAGGGGCTGAAAAAACCGACAGCCGTCGGCACGCTGGCCTCGCGCCTGAGCGGGGTGCTGCTGGGGTTCATTTCCATGGCGGTGCTGGCGGGCGCGGTTTATTTCGGCCTCGGCTGGATCAAGACGGCTTTCCCGAACCTCGGCATGGCTGCGGGGACCCTGATATTCTTTGCCGCCTATTTCGTGACACTGGTCGTTGCGGCGCGGGTGCCCGATCTGACGGTTGACGATCCGAATGCCCCGATCGAGGTTTTGCCGCGCGCGAGCGATGTGGCGAAAACCGGACTTTATTACATTCTGCCGATTATCATCCTGATATGGGCCATTCTGGTCGAGCGCCTGTCGCCGGCCTTCTCGGCCTATTTCGCGACGCTGGCGATGATCTTCATCGTGCTGACGCAGCACACATTCAAAAGTATGCTGCGCAAAACCGGCAACCTGATGGCGGGCCTGAAAACCGGCTGGGACGATTTTATTGCCGGCATGATTTCCGGCGCACGCAACATGATTTCGATTGCCGTGGCAACGGGGGCGGCCGGCGTGATCGTCGGCACCATCTCGCTGACCGGTGCGCATCAGGTGATCGGAGAATTTGTCGAGGTGCTGTCCGGCGGCTCGCTGATGCTGATGCTGGTGCTGGTGGCCATTATGAGCCTGCTGCTCGGGATGGGCCTGCCGACCACGGCGAACTATATCGTTGTGTCCTCGCTGATGGCACCGGTGATCGTTACGGTCGGGGCGCAGCAGGGGCTGATCGTGCCGCTGATTGCCGTGCATATGTTTGTGTTCTACTTCGGTATTCTGGCGGATGATACGCCGCCTGTGGGGCTCGCGGCCTTTGCCGCCGCCGCCATTTCCGGCGGGGATCCGATCAAGACCGGTGTGCAGGGATTCATGTATGACATCCGCACCGCGTTGCTGCCCTTCATGTTCATTTTCAATACGGAGCTGCTGCTGATCGACGTGACGCCACTGAAAGCGGTGTTCGTGTTCATTGTCGCGGTGCTGGCGATGATGCTGTTTGCCGCCGCCACGCAAGGGTATTTCTTTGCCAGAAGCCGGAAGTGGGAAAGTGCTATCCTGATGATCGTGGCGCTGACCCTGTTCCGGCCGGGTTTCTGGCTCGATCAGGTCTCTCCGAAATACGAGGAGCGCCCGGGCGCGGAGATCGTGCAGATCGCCGAAAGCCTGCCGGAAGACGGTCGTATCCGGTTTAAGGTGCGTGGCACGGACTTCGATGACTACGAGAAGATAAGCCAGCTGGCGGTGGAAAAACCGCTCGGACCCGGTGGTAGCGGGCTGGAACGCCTGCGTGCGCTCGGCCTGATGGTGGATACCTCCACCGGCAAGGCCATTCTGGACGAGCCGTTGCCCGGCACGACCCTGCAAAGCGATTTCCAGATGTTCGACTTCTATGGCGACGAGCCGGTCGAGGTCGTCTATGTCGCCGTGCCGCGCGAGCGCATGGCCAAGGAGATTTTCTATATTCCGGCCCTGTTGCTGCTTGCCTTCGTCATCATGATGCAGCGCCGCCGTCAAACCAAACCCGCATTCTGAGGGGGACTGTTATGTTCAAGAATATACTACTGCCCATCGATCTGGACGTGGAAACCAGCTGGAAGTCGACGATTCCGCTTGCCGAAGGGTTCGCCCGTGACTGGGGCGCGGAAATCCATGCGCTGACCGTGGTGCCGAATTACGGCATGTCGATGGTTGGCAGCTATTTTCCGAAAGGGTTCGAGGATGAAGCGCTGGAACGCGCCAGCGAACGCCTGAAAACCGTTCTGGCGGAGACCGCTTCCGGACCGGAGAAAATCACGCCGCATGTGGCGCTTGGCAATATCTACGAGGAAATTCTCGAGTCTGCAAAAGTGCTCGGTTCCGACCTGATCGTCATGACCTCGCACCGGCCGGAGCTGAAGGACTACCTGATCGGGCCCAACGCCGCGCGCGTCATGCGGCATGCTACGCAATCGGTGTTTGTTGTGCGGAGCTAGCGGCGGAACAATCCTGCAACGGCAGTCCAGAGCGGCACGATCCCCTTGGTGGTGATCGGGATGAGCAGTGCGCCGAAGGCCAATCCGAATATGCCGAAAATGGTGGCTTCGACTGTCCATTCGAGCAACCCGCCGAGGCGCTCCGACCACTCGCCGACGGCTAGGGCGAGTTTTTCGATGCTTTCCCACGGCCAGACCCAGCCGAGCTTGTCGAGGCCGTGGATGATGATCGAGCCACCAACCCAGAGCATGGCGGCGGTACCGATGATGGTCAGCCATTTCATGAATGTCGGCATTGCCACGACGATCTTGCGGCCCAGCGCGCGGGTGGCCCGAAGGCGGCCTTTTCTTGCCATGTGCAAGCCGACGTCGTCGGATTTTACGATGAGCGCGACGCTGCCGTAGACCAGCGCAGTGATGCCGAGGCCGACGCTGGCGAGGACGATGGCCTCCATCCAGATATTGCTTTCGGGGATAGCGGCGAGCGAGATGGTCATGATTTCGGCGGACAGGATAAAATCGGTTTTGATCGCGCCCTTCACTTTGGTTTCTTCAAGGTGGGCGGGGTCGGAGGGCGCGGTTTCCCCCTTGGTCTGCTTTTCCTCGTGATGCAGGAACTTTTGCAGCACCTTCTCGGCGCCTTCGAAGCTCAGGTAGGCACCACCGAGCATCAGGAGCGGAGTCACGACCCACGGGGCGAAGGAGGACAGCAGCAGGGCAAGAGGCAGCAGGATCAGGATCTTGTTGCGAATGGAGCCTTTGGTGATGCGCCAGACGATAGGCAGTTCGCGCGAGGCATCGAAGCCTTCGATGTACTGCGGGGTTACAGCGGCATCGTCGATCACGACACCGGCGGCCTTTGCGCCGGCCTTGGCGGCCTGGCCGGCCATATCGTCGAGCGAGGCGGCGGCAACTTTGGCGATGGCAGCGACGTCATCCAGCAGGGCAAACAAGCCACTCATGATTTACCCTTTCACGGTTCGGTTTCCGGAATGTAGTGGATTTGTCCGCGCTGTTCAACGCGCAGGAAAAAGGCGGCGATGCCAAGCATTGCCGCCTTTGGGGTTTCTTTGTGTCGCCCTTAGCCCTCGCCGGAAAGAACCTGCTGAAGGGTGGTGGAGCGTATCGGCCGTTTGTAGTAGCGGGCGCGGGATTTCACGAGGTTTTCGAAAATATCGACAGCGCGTTCCGAGGCCAGAAAATCCTCGGCGGAAATGACATTCTCCGCCGGTGTTCGAATGGCCAGAAGGGTTTTGTAGCCTCCGACGATCTCAAGAGACTGGATGACGCAGTCGTAGTCGATGTGGTTGGTTTCCCAGCGTTTGCAGGCACGTTCTACAATACTGAGGGGCCCGTCCACCTCTGCGATTTTTTCGATGTCCGCTGACAGCTCAACCAGATTGGAGTCTTCCGGCAGGTCATAGCCTTTGCCCAGGATGATCGAGATGAACTGGTTGATCTCGTCTGAGAAATATTTGTTCAGGTTCAGCACGCGCGCCAGACGTTTGACGGCCAGCAGCCCCATGACCTTCTGCGGCGAGGGATCGTCGAGAAGGCGGTTCATGGTCAGCGCTTTGTTCGGGCTGGCCATGTAGTCCTTGATCCACTGCAGGAAACCGGCGTCGGAGAGGCCGTAATTTTCCGCTGGGATGGAGTTTACGAGATCGAAACGTCCGTTGTTGAGGGTGTTCCAGACAACATTTTCCGCCGCAGCCGGTTCGCCGTACTTTTGCAGGGCGAGGGCATTGCCGATCGGGTCGCGGCCGACGCGATAGCTGAAGATAGCCTCGCCCAGAGCGGCGAGCTCGGGGTCGGTGAGGCTGAGAAGCCAGTTTGCCGATTCACCGGGATCGCCCGAACGCAGGAGCAGATCGCGTTCCATATCGTCAAGGCCGGCGACAAAATCGGAATAGCCGCCGGGGACAACATCGCGGTCGATCTGCCCGAGGAGCAACTGCGCGTCTGTATTCCCACCGCGGGCCAGATCGGAGAGTGTTTCAAGGCTGGCAGCCTCGGGGCCGTTGAGCCAGCTGTCTACCGCACCGTCAGCCGCCGAATTCTGGGCGAATACGTTGCTTGCGGAAAGAAGCAATACAGCGCCCGTCACAATCGCTTGGATTTTCATTCTTTATTGCTCCGTTTCCGTTTACCATACTTGCAGGTCAACATGAATTTCAACTTCCAAGTTATTGCGACACTGTCACGTTATCCCGCAGCCATACTTCGACGCGGCGGTTGATGTGGCGTCCGTTCTCGGATTCATTACAGGCCAGCGGGGAAATCTCGCCGAAACCGAGTGCGCGGATCGGCAAACCGTCAATGGCCCCGCCCGGCAGGGCTTCGAGTAGAGCGCTACGAACTTCTTCGGCGCGCTGTTTGCTGAGACGCAGATTTCCGGCACCGGCGCCAATGGCGTCGGTGAAGCCGATCAGCAGGACTTCCTTGTTATCATAGTCGCCGGTGGACAGCAGCTGCGCGAGGCGCTGGATGTCATCCTTGGCACGGGCGTCCAGTTTGGCAGAACCGAGATTGAAGCGATAGGTGATCGACAGGCGATCGGAAGCCATCAGGCTTGCCGTCATTTCGCGCAACTGGGCGAGGGTCATCTCGACGTCGGTCGGCAGTACCGCGGACAGGTAACGCAGGCCTTGTTCGTCATTGCTCTGGAAGGATGCGCCCAGATCGACGAAACCGTCGTTGGCGATGGTGATCTGTGCCGGCTCGCTATTGAGGAAGTCGAGGAAACGGGTCAGCTGTGCCGGCGATTCCTGATTGGTCCGGTAGGCATAAAGACGACGGGTGAGGGGATATTCCTCGGTTTTGATCGTAAAGGGCGTCGCCGGAACCTGGATGCCGCAAACGCCGCGAATGGCCAGAACCTTGGCATTGCCGACATCCGAGAGGCTGGTTACGCCAATGCCAAGCGGGTCGGCAGCCACGGCCTTGGCAATGTCGGCGTCTGTGTCGAGCACTTCGGCGGTGGCGGCAATTTTTGTGCCGGCAGGTGTCATGACAAGCGTGTCAAAAACCGCGCCTGTGCCGCTGGTTTTGTCGCGGACATACAGGTTGATTTTGGCACTCGGGCCACCGATCTGAGCCCAGTTGGTAACCTGCCCCGAGAAAATTTTGGCCAGATCCTGTTCCGCGATGGCGCGGAGAGGATTGTTTTTCGAGGTAACGATGACCAGACCGTCGAGACCGAAAATGATCTGTTGTTCCGGCGAGGTCATATCGCCCAGACCTGCGAGCTGGAAGATAGCGTTTTCTTCGCTGGAAATCGGGCGGGTCAGGACCGCAAGGCTGGCTTCGCCAGAGAACAGGTCGCGCAGGCCCTGCACGGCACCGTCGGATTTGAGGGTAATCTTGGCCAGCTCGTCGCCGAGTTCGTTGCGCAACTGCACCTGTGACGGGCCGTTTGCATCAAGCGACGTCATGGTGTCGCCGCCGATGTCGATTCCGAACTCGAACAGCAGGTCTGCGAAGAGCTTGCCAACCGCGCTGGAGTCTCCGGAAATGCCGAAACTGGAGGTTTCTGTGGTCGCGGTCGGGCAGGCGTCGCCTTCGCAGGTCACCTGAAACGCGTCGATGGTCAGATCGCCAACAATCGTCCTGATTGTATAGGTTTGGCCATCAAAGTCCATGAACTCGCCGCTGAGCGAGGTCGCTCCGTCGAGGCTTTTCAGCGTCACCGTTTGAGCATTTACGGTGGTAGCCATCCCGATGGCGAGGCCCAACGGAATAAGTTTCTTCATTTGGCGCAGCATGTGTTCCACCTTTGATCGAACCCTGGAATTTACAGAAAGCACAGATAACTTGTCCGGTTCCCCTGACAGGGAATACATGGACGGAATCGTTAAGATGTTTACGGATACAAAACGACTACTTGGCACATATATCGCAAAACCCCGCGCTTGGCCGAGCAGGTTTTTTCACAATACAGGGTTTGTTACATACAGAATTTACGCTGTAAATAGAAAATAATCAACAAAATGCCGGTATTTTGTCAGGTTTCCGAACATTGTGTATCAATGTTACCCGGGCGCGAAAAAGCCGCGCGTGTGCCGGGCCAGAGCAACCAGCGAAAGCATGACCGGGACCTCTACCAACACGCCGACGACCGTTGCGAGGGCCGCGCCGGAATTCAGGCCGAACAGGCTGATGGCGACGGCCACTGCGAGCTCGAAAAAGTTCGACGTTCCGATTAGCGCTGCAGGGGCGGCGATACGGAACGGAACCTTCCAGAAGTAGCCCCAGCCGTAGGCAATGAAGAAAATTCCGTAGCTCTGGATCAGCAACGGCACTGCTATCAACAATATTACTGTGGGTTGAGACAATATAGTCGGGGCCTGAAAGCCGAACAGTAACACGACCATTGCCAGCAGGCCCATGATTGAAAAGGGGGTTATGCGGCTTGTGAATTTGGCGATGCGCACTTCGTCTCCGTCTTTGGCGATATGGCGACGGGTGAAATATCCGGCAACCAGCGGAATAACGACATAGAGCGCGACCGACAGGATCAGCGTATCCCAAGGAACAACAATGTCGGTTACACCCAGCAGAAAGGCGGTGATCGGGGCGAAGGCGAATATCATGATCAGATCGTTGATGGAGACCTGCACCAGCGTGTAGTTGGCATCACCGTTAACCAGTTTGCTCCAGACAAACACCATTGCTGTGCAGGGGGCCACGCCGAGCAGGATCATGCCCGCGATGTATTCGCGGGCAGTGTCGGCCTCGACCAGATCGGCAAAAATATACTCGAAAAACAGGATCCCGAGGGCGGCCATTGTGAAGGGTTTTATCAACCAGTTGACCACCAGCGTGATCGTCAGCCCCTTCGGTTTGCGCCCCACGTCGCGGATGCTGGCGAAATCCACATCGACCATCATCGGATAGATCATCACCCAGATCAGCACAGCGACGACGAAATTTACCTTGGCAAACTCGAGCGCGGCAACGGCTTGAAAAAGGCCGGGGAACAGGCTGCCAAGAGTGACGCCCGCGACGATGGCAAGGCTTACCCAGACGGTAAGGTAGCGGGCAAACAGGCCGATTGGTGCAGGGTTACTCATGAGGTGGGTTCCTTGGGGGGTTTGCATGTGGAGGCCGGCGCGCTTTCGTGGATGCAGCAGTTGTCTTGAAGAAAGCCAATAAGGCTTTCGATTGCGTCGGTATTGGCGGCGTAGATCATCGATCGACCTTCGCGATGACAGGTCACCAGACCGGCCGATTTCAGATTATTCAGATGGAAGGATAGCGTGTTATGCGGAATTTCGAGGCGTTTGCTGATCTCGCCTGCAGGCAATCCGTCGCGTCCGTATTCACTCAGGATATTGAACACCTGAAGGCGGGTATCCTGAGCGAGGGCGAGAAAGGATTGGCTGACTTTACTTATTTCCATATGTCTAGACTAATGGACATAAAGTCGAATGCAAGAAAAATGTTCCGTAACATTATTCCAATTGCAAAAAGGATTGCGTATTTTTATTGCGCAAGGATTGACGGGCTTGGCGCGACAATTTATGTTCTCGCAGACGCACAAATTTGATTCCGCGCTGCAGCAATCGCAGGCATGAACACAAGGAAACCGCCCGTGTCCCACAGTCGTGAAACCCTGATCCCCAACCTGTTGCCGCTGGCGCTGGAAACCCTGCGGCCGCTCGATACCCTGCTTGAGGAGGCGCGGGTTCTGCTGGCAGCCGAACTGGGCACGGAGGGGCGGATTTCCGGCAAGGCGCTGGAGCAGGCGCAATTTGCGGCGCACGGGCTGAGCTGGCTGGCCACCTATGTCGATGCCCTGCGCGAAATGGCGAACTGGGCGAACCGGCTGGATGCCGAAGGCCGCTTTGGCGAGATGGAGGCCCTGATCCTGCAAATCGCCTTTGGCGAATACCTGTCGCAGCTTTCGGGTGGCATCCCGATGTCGCAGGCGGAAATGGTGCGCCTTGGCGATCTGGGTCTGCATGACACTACCGCGCTGGAAACGCCGGCGGTGAAAACCCTGATGCGCGGCAACACCGATGCGGCCCGCAAACGGCTGGTGGCGCTGATGATCGAGCGGGACGGGGTCGCGACATTCGGTGACACCGGACTGGACGGGGAATACGAGATGATCCGCGACCAGTTCCGCCGCTTTGCCGACGACAAGGTCGTGCCTTTCGCGCATGAATGGCACCTGAAGGACGAGCTGATCCCGATGGAAATCCTGACCGAGATGGGCGAGCTCGGCGTGTTCGGCCTGACCATCCCCGAGGAATACGGCGGCTTCGGCATGAGCAAAACCGCCATGTGCGTCGTTTCCGAGGAACTCTCGCGCGGTTACATCGGCGTCGGCTCGCTCGGCACGCGCTCCGAAATCGCGGCCGAGCTTATTCTGGGTGGCGGCACAGAGGAGCAGAAACACCAGTGGTTGCCGAAAATCGCCAGCGCCGAAATATTGCCGACGGCAGTGTTCACCGAGCCCAACACCGGTTCCGACCTCGGCAGCCTGCGCACCCGCGCGGTGCGCGAGGGCGACGACTATGTGGTGACCGGCAACAAGACATGGATCACCCACGCGGCGCGTACCGACGTGATGACCATGCTGGTGCGCACAGATCCGGCGACCGACAACTACGCCGGCCTCTCCATGCTGCTGGCCGAAAAACCGCGCGGGACCGAGGACAACCCGTTCCCCGCCGAAGGCATGACCGGCGGCGAGATCGAGGTTCTCGGCTATCGCGGCATGAAGGAATACGAGCTGGGCTTTGACGGCTTCAGGGTAAAGGCCGAAAATCTGCTCGGCGGGGTCGAGGGGCAAGGGTTCAAGCAGTTGATGCAGACGTTCGAGTCCGCCCGCATCCAGACCGCCGCCCGCGCCATCGGCGTGGCGCAATGCGCGATGGAGCTGGGGATGAAATACGCGCAGGACCGCAAACAGTTCGGCAAATCCCTGATCGAATTTCCCCGCATTTACAGCAAGTTGGCGATGATGGCGGTAGAGATTATGATCACCCGCCAGCTCACCTATTTCTCGGCGCGCGAAAAAGACAACGACCGGCGTTGCGATCTGGAGGCCGGCATGGCCAAGCTGCTCGGCGCGCGCGTGGCGTGGATGTGTGCCGACAACGCGTTGCAGATCCACGGCGGCAACGGTTTCGCGCTGGAATACCCGATCAGCCGCGTGCTTTGCGATGCGCGCATCCTGAATATTTTCGAAGGTGCCGCGGAAATCCAGGCACAGGTGATTGCGCGGCGGGTGCTGGAGAAGGGGTAGCTACTGCCGTCGCAGACTTTGAACAAGCCGCGCGCGGGCGGCTGGCAGGTCGCGACGCCCGATTGCGGGCATCAGTTCGGACTGCAAGAAATGTCCCGTTGTCGCCAGAGCGTCGCAAATATCCTTTATGTCCGCCTCGGGGCTGTCCAGTCGCAGAAAACGGGGCAGGGGGAGCAGGCGGTCGGCCCATTCTCCGGCGGCGGCGCGACTGACTGCGCGGCCCGATTTGGGGGAAACGTAGCCCAGATCCTGCATCGCGCCCGTCACCGCACATTCCGACAGGTCCATGCCATAGCCCATGTCCGTCAGCAGCGCGTTTTCCCAAAGCGCATAGCGGGCCGGCCAGTCAATGC
>WFTU01000171.1 GCA_015485375.1 Paracoccaceae bacterium
GAAGCGGCTCGGCCTGAACCTGCCTTTCGATCACCTGGCCTTGAAAGAGGGCGAAAAGCGGCAGCGTCCGCCGTTCTCGCTGGCGTGGATACAAGACCGCATCCTTGCCCCTGGCGCGCTGGACGGCCTCAACACAGAGGCGCGGTGCCTTCTGGTGGGCATGATCAACACCGGATACCGGCCAAGCGAGGCTGCGGCGCTCACGGCGGCGCAGATCCGGCTGGACGCCGACATTCCGCATATCTCGATCGAGCCCGAGGGCCGCACCCTGAAATCTCACTACGCGCGCCGCGTGATCCCCTTGGCCGGCGTCAGCCTGACTGCCTTCAAAGAGTGCCCGGCCGGGTTCCCGCGTTATGCCGACAACCCGGCCCTGTCCGCGACGGTGAACAAGTTTCTGAAATCGAAGGGGCTGCAAGAAACGCCCGCGCACACCATGTATTCGCTACGCCACAGTTTCGAGGACCGGCTTCTTGCCGCAGAGGTGGACGAACGCATCCGCCGCGACCTCATGGGGCACAGGCTGACGCGGGAGCGATACGGGCGGGGAGCCGATCTGGCGCAGCTGGCGCGGGCTATCGAGGCGATTGCGATTTGACATGCGGCGAAAGCCCTGCGACTGTCGCCGTTGGCGGCTCGGTTCCCGGCGATTCACCACCCCAGCAGGTGCGATTGAAAAGCGCGGGTTCTTTGCCGCCTCACTTCAAGGTAAAGCGGCCCCATCCGCTGTGCCGCTTGCTCCTCTCAAGCATGTGGATGTCTTTTTTTTCTATCCAGTATGCTGCATCAATCCCGCCATCTTTCGCAGCGAAATCTTCTTTTGATGAAGTCGCGCAGATCTTCGAAGTCTTCGTTGGTGTTGCTCTCGTCAGTCATATCAGTCACCTCCAAATTCGTAGTCCAGAATCCGACCCACCCAATGGCTCGCGTAGGCTTCTGCCTCGGCGGCTCGCAGGTCTCGTTCTCGCGCATGCAGAAATCGAAGATTGAGAGCAGCCAACTGCCCCTCGTAAAGCCTTATCAGGGTTGGGACTCTATCATCTTCATCCAAGTCACCCTCAGCAATCAGATTTCCAACATGGTCCGCATTGCTGCAGATGGACATTACCGATCGAATTGTTCCGTCCGCGTCCTTTACCAGCATGGGTATTGGTGCTCCAAAGTCGCTCATATCAGCCCCTTTTCCAGTGCCAGTTGTTCCGGCAGCGTGACGCAGACCAGAAAGCCCCTGATCAGGTCATCATCTTCTATTTCGACCTGCGATTTCGGGAGCCAGACTGGCTCAGTTTCTTCGTCCACAGCCACCAAAATTGCTTTGTCGGTCTGGTGGTGGAACACCACGTCAATGTCGATGATGTTGCTTTTCATTATCGGTTCCACCCAAACAATCCGGTTTGATCTTCAAAATTTAGCCACAGCACCTCAGTTCTCCGGCCGGCGCCATCTGCAAGCGCGGCAACCTCCAACCGGCGCCAATCGCGCATCGCGTCATCATACATTGGCGAAGTGTATCCGCTGATGATCACCCGCCCGCGCAATTCGCGAAGAACGGTGAGCAGGTCCGCATGGTCCTGACGGTTCATCTCATGCCTGTAATCCGCACCACGATCGCGCGTCTCCGGCAAATAGGGCGGATCGACATAGAATACCGTGTTTTTCGAATCATGGTCACGCATCACCTGAATGGCAGGACGCTGCTCGATCACCACACCTCGGACGCGCTCCGATGTCGCGCGCACGGTGTCGGGCATTGTAGTCCACCCGTGGACTGGCAGAGACCCCGCTCGCAGTCCGGCGGCCCTGAACCCCGTGGTCCGATGAATGCCAGACGAACCGAAGCCGAAATGCGATCGCACCAGAACCCGGCGCGCACGCTCAACATCGGTCTCTGCCTCAGTGTAAGAAAGTTCGTGTTCGGCGCGCGCGAACGGCGTGAGGGCAATTGCTGCCATCAATTCGTCTGGCTTGTCACGTAGCACCCGGAACAACGTCACCATGTCGCCGTCTAGGTCATTGTAGATTTCCAGATTGGCCCGCGGCTTCGCCAGCAGCACGGCCGCTCCGCCACCAAATGGCTCGACATACGTTTCGTGCGGCGGCATCAGGCCAACTATTTTTTTGGCCATGCGGACCTTGCCGCCGTGGTATCGAACAATTGCTACCATGAAATTACCCCGGCCTCCCGTCATGCACCACGCCGTCGAGGGCGCGGCCTGCGGCTTTCTTGCCGACGCGGACCATTTTCTGCCCTTCGAAAACAATGCTCCTGTCAAACCCGACGCAGTGGTCCCAATGCTCGTCCGCCAACGGCACCCATTCTCCCCACTGCTTCATAAAAAACGGAATACCAGACGCCGCGCACTGGTCCCTGAGCGACCGCGCCCACTTCGGGTGCATGGGACGCGCGTCGGGGCCGCTCTCGCCGCCGACGATCACCCAATCGAGAGGCGGGGTGTCGAGTGTGTGAAGTGCGCTCCGCGAGAACCTGCGACCGACATGCAGATAGCGAATATCGGTCAAATCCACCGGACCCAACAGAGGCTCGCACGACACGAACCTGACTGCCGCCGGGGTATTCAGCAGGTGCGGGATGCGTTCATCGGCGCGGGTCTGGTCCTCGACGGATACGCCAAGCCAGACCTTGGGGAGGGGAAGGTCGATATATTCAAATCCAGAGTAGCAATCCCAGTCTGATTGCCGCTTTGGCGCGGATGTAAAATACTCCCGCATCCGCCCGGCCCGCTTCGTAAGCACCTGAAACGTATGCTGCGGGCAAACCGCCATCACCGCGAACACCTGGTCAATCCATTCGTCGGGCACGCCCTCGTGAAACAGATCGCCCATGCTGTTGACGAAATAGTTTGTCGGCTTCTTGCGGCGCATGGGCGCGGTCAGGACGTGATCCGGGGCTAGCGCAATCTTGCCGGTCCAGACGGGCTTGCCGTTCACCACCTTGACCGTGCCAGCGTAGTGCGGTGTCGCCGGGTTGTTTGCCAGCCGGTGCGCCATCTTCATAGCGTAGCAGTTGGTGCACCCCGGCGTGGCGACCGAGCATCCTACGATGGGATTCCAGGTTTTACCCGGACTGCCATCTGCATTCTTGACCCATTCGATGCTGGTCATTCTTCATGCTCCCAAGTCAGGTCGCGCGGATTTATCGGCGACGAGCGGACGACGCCAAGATGCACTTTCGTCCCTTCACAGACTCCAACGATTTCCCTGAGAAGCACTAATCCACTCTCGCTTACGGCGAAGCGGTCCTCAAAGGTAATCTCGACCATAGGAACCGTGGAAACTGGCGCGCATTCATCGTTTGGTGGGTCTGCCGGTGCGGAAGTGGCAAATGGCAATCGACAAAAGTCGTGGTCGTGCAACCGCGCGTAATTCTCTGGCGTATTAAACCGCTCCCATGCCTTGAGAATCGCCTTTTCCAAGTCGGCCTCTGTGAGTCGGGTAGGGTCAATCATTGCGCGGCTTCCTTCCACATATGAATGGCGAGCAGTTTCAGGACGTGCTCAGGTCCACACTAAGTCTCTTGTGGTTCATTACCGTTTTTCCATACCCAGCCCCAGACTTGGCGGTTTGACCTCCCGGCCACGGCAATTTGGTGTTTGCCCCCGGTCCGCCAGAGACAGAGCGGCGGGGAATTTCATTTTTTTCGGCGGCCCTCTGATGATCAGAAGCATCATCCTACACCCCCACCGAGCAGACGAAACCGCCCGCCTCCCACAACCCAAGCGCCTTCAAGGTCGCGGCGTAGGCGTGGGTGAAGTCCAACGCCGACTGCCACAGGTCGAGTGCGTTGTTGATCAAAACGTCAACCATCTGCACGGACCCAAGCGCGAACCTGTTCATAAATACCCACGCCAAGATTGATGGCGAACACAAGCCGAACCAGTTTCACGGGCATCCATGATGCGTCCAGCAGCGTCACCGCGCCGACCATCCAGATCGTGCCAGCGATGATCACGGACGTGGCGAGCCAAATGGCGAAAAATTCCAAGACCCTTTTGATCATGCCTGCGCCCCCTTCAACCGCCACGCAATCAGCTTCATGCCGTGCTCGCCGTCGCGGCGTTCGCCGCTGTCCTCGATCAGCCCATCACGGCGCAGTTCCGAGATCCGCGGGCGAACGCTGCCGAAGTAAATGCCGGTTTGCTGGCTGATTTCATCGGCGGTCATCGGGCCGGGCCATGCGGACATGATCTTGAGGATGCGATCACGGATGGTTCGCGCCGCCGGCGCCACCTTTTTCGCAGCCTCGCGGCTCGTATCGGTGTCCCGGTGGCCTATGCCTTCGTCAGAATACGGCATCTTCGCTCTCCTTTGTCTGGTGATGAATGGCGACAGACCGAACGCCCGACCCCCCGCACAGATCACAGGTTTCGTGCAAAACGGTTCCCCGGTCGGTGTATTCCCTGATCCAGCCTGCGCCCCGGCACCTTCGGCAAAAGTCGTCTGGATCTGTGATGTATTCCGTTTTCACGTTCTTCTCCGAAATGGCCCGCCCCGGCGAGCATTGGTGCGGGGCGGGCAGTTGCCGCGGGACCGGTCAGGTTTCGCCCCGGTCCCCTGCGGTTGTTTCCAGCGCTTCAAGCGCCTGCGTTTCTGCCTCGATGAGATCGACCTCTGCCTTGGCGCGCAGCACGATCGGACGCAGGTCAGGGTTTGCCCGCGCCAATCTGGCCGCTGTGGAAAGGATGCGCCTGGCTCTTTCGATCTCGCGGTCTGACATTTCAGGATGCCTTTTTCCTGTTCCAGGGCTTGAAGCGCACAAGGTCAGCCATCTTCGGCCACATCCCGTCGAAAGTCAGGGCGCGGTCGTCGATGGTGATGAACGCCGGAGGCTTTTCCATCGGCCAGGAAATCGTCTCATGGACGAACTCGTAGGCCCTCTCAGCCGGGTGCACATCGCTCTCGTCGGCTGGCGTTTCCGTGTCGATCAAGTGGTTCGTCATGTGGCGGTGCAACCAGGCCTGCATGGCGGCCACGCCTTCAACCTTTGCCGACCGCGACGAAAAGATCGCAACATCAAACACAACCGATGCCGCCAAGAGAAAATCGCAGGCCCCCGGCACCGGGTCATCGCTGATGCAGCCAACGCCCTGCCATCCGCTCTCGTAGCTGTGGATCACGCCATCGAAATCGAGGCAAAGGATTGGTTTGTGAACATTCATGCTCTTTCTCCCACGGCGCGCAGGCCTTCTTCCTTGGCGAGGTTCAAAAGCCGTTGCTCCTGTTCTTCGCCGGCAATCGTGCGGCTGCGCTTCTTGTAGGCTGTCTTGATTTCTGCCGCCGATGCCGTGCGCTCGACGCCGAGCGTCTCCCACCAAGCGGCCTTGCCGATGCGTTGTGAGTTGGCGTCCGGCGGCGGCGGAAGCGCCATGAAGCCCTTGAAACTGGTCCGCACCATCTGGATGCCGGCGTGGCGCAACTCGGTGCGCCGGGCCTCGATGACGTGGTGGATGGCTTGCAGGTTGCAGGCGACCTTGTTGTATCGGTCCACCGCAATGCACCGCATATGCCCATCCCATTCGAACCAGACCGCAACGCCGGGATCTTCCGGCTTGTCGTCGAACATGCTGGCGTTGGACGTGACCTGCACCGCTTCGATCTTGCGGTTGGAATCCACGGCGAAGCGGCGAAGGCTGTCCTTCACGTTCTTGATGGCGCCCGGCAGGCTCGTGCGGAACTGGCTCTTGACCATCCGCGAGGTGCGGGGCTGGCCGTCCGGCCAGTTCAGGGGATACGGGGGGATTTTCATGCTGCTCATCCCCCCAGCGCCTCGCGATACATTTCCAGGATCGCCTCTTCTTCGGCGAGTTCGTCGCGGTCACGCTTGCGCTCGGCGATGAGGCGGCGCATGGCCTTGGTGTCGTAGCCGCGCCCCTTGGCCTCGGCCATCACCTCTTTCTGCTGGTCGGCAATGTCCTTCTTTTCGGCTTCAAGCCGCTCGTAGCGCTCGATGAATTGGCGCAGCTCCGCTGCGGTAACGCGGTATGTGGTGTCATTGCTCATTGATGATCTCCTGATTTCACCATCCACCAAGCTGGCGGCATTTCGCGCACATCCGGTGGTGCGGTCCCTCTGATATGATTTCCCGTCTGCAAGTGATGCAGGGGCGGATGCGACCGCGAACGTCGTCGGCCAGTTCGCGAGCCTTTTTCTCGTCGTCGAAGAAGCCGCCATATCTCTTGCCGTCCACATGCACGGCATAGCGCCCCGTCTTTCCCCACTCGCGGATCTCAACGTCCATCGCGCCCTCCGATCTCGAAGGTGACGCCGCCGGACAGAACGCCGGATGTGTAAGCCCCGTCTGCCGGAATGAATTGCAGCCACAGGTTGCCAGCCCGCGCCTGGACGCCCGCAATCGGCACCAGATCGCCAAAATGCACCGCGAACTTGCGCTCGGCTTCCGGGTAGGTGGCGATTCCGGCAAAAATGCCGACCTCAAAGCCGGGCAATAAAGGCCAGAGGCGCGACAGGCTGACGGCGACGGATGGGTCGCCGTAGCTGTTGATGAAGGCGCCGAGCGACAGATCCAGCGAAGAGCCGCGCAGGTTTTCCCA
>WFTU01000172.1 GCA_015485375.1 Paracoccaceae bacterium
GTGCGGGCGCGATCATGGGCGGAAATGCCCGTGGTCACGCCCTCGCGCGCCTCGATGGAGACGGTAAACGGCGTTTCGTGGCGCGAGGCATTGGTGGTGGTCATCATCGGCACGCCGAGCTTCTCCACCTGCTCGCCGGTCATGGTCAGGCAGATCAGCCCGCGCCCGTGCGTCGCCATGAAGTTGATCGCGTCCGGCGTGGCCATCTGCGCGGGGATCACCAGATCGCCCTCGTTCTCGCGGTCCTCGTGGTCCACAAGGATGAACATCCGGCCGTTGCGGGCATCCTCGATGATGTCCTCGATCGGGGAGATTTTGTCGGAGTATTCCATTATTGCATCTCGTTCAGGCGCGCGACGTAGCGCGCGAGGGTGTCTATTTCCAGATTGACCATGTCGCCGACCTTCGCATCGCCCCATGTGGTATGTGCCTTGGTATGCGGGATGAAATTGATCCCGAAGGTGCAACCGTCCACCGCGTTCACGGTCAGGGAGGTTCCGTTCAGCGCCACCGAGCCTTTGGGGGCGATGAATTTCGCCAGTTCAGCAGGGGCGGAGAGGGTTACGCGGGTGCTGTCGCCCTCTTCCTCCATGGCCGTGATCTCGGCGAGACCGTCCACATGGCCGGAAACGATATGCCCGCCGAGTTCGTCACCCAGCCGCAGCGCCCGTTCCAGATTGATCCGTTTGCCCGCCTGCCAGCCATCGAGGTTGGTTTTCGACAGCGTCTCGGCAGAAATATCCACATCGAACCAGTTATCGCCCTTGTCGATCACCGTCAGACAAACACCGTCACAGGCGATCGAGGCGCCCATATCCACGCCCTCCATATCATAAGAGCAGGAGATGCGGGCGCGCATGTCGCCCCTGTCCTCGGTTTTTTCCACTTTGCCGATGTCGCTGACGATGCCGGTAAACATAGCTTTTCCTTTTTTCCGTTGCTGTCGGGATACCGCGCCGCGCACGCGGGGGCAAGGGGCGGAGGCCGGCATTGCCCGAATCCGCGGCGTCGCGTATCAAGGTGCATTCGTTTCTACCAGCATTGGCCAGCCTCTTTTGACCCGAGACCGCAAATTCCTGTTTCTGCAAGGCCCGCACGGCCCGTTTTTCCGCCAGCTCGGGCGCAAACTGAGCGAAAGCGGCGCATCGGTGCAGCGCATCGGGTTTACATTCGGCGATCGTGCTTTCTGGTCGCGCAAACTGGGGTTCACGCCTTACCGCGGCAAAGCCGAAGACTGGGAGGATTACCTCGCCGGTTTCCTTTCGCGCGAGGAGATCAGCGACATCGTGCTTTATGGCGACAGCCGCCCGCTGCATAAAACGGCAAGAAAGCTGGCGGAAGCACGCGGCATAACCGTCCATTGTTTCGAGGAAGGCTACCTGCGCCCCTACTGGGCCACCTATGAGCGTGGCGGTGTGAACGGCAATTCCCGTCTGCTGGATCTGGATGTGGAGGCCATGCGTCAGGCCGTTGCCGCCCATCCCGTCGATCTGCCCGAGGTGCCGGTGCAATGGGGCGCCATCTGGCATCACGCACTTTACGGGTTTTTGTATCATCTGATGGTGAGTGTCCCCGCGCCGGACTATCGCAACTATCGCCCGCACCGCGAGGTGAGCGTGTTGCACGAGTTGTTGCTCTATATCCGCCGTCTGGCGATCATGCCGTTTCAGGGCGTGCAGCGTCGCACCCGCACGCGGCGTTTGCTGCGCAGCGGGGCGATATATCATCTGGTGTTGTTGCAGCTTTCGCATGATGCCTCTTTGCGCAGCCACTCGGATTTCGGGTCGGTCGGCGAGTTTATCGATATGGTGATTGCCGAGTTCGCGAAGGGCGCACCCGCCCATCACATCCTTGCCTTCAAGGCGCACCCGTTCGAGGATTATCGCGAACCTCTGCCCGCGCTGGTGCGCGAAGCTGCTACGCGGCACGGGGTTTCCACGCGGGTACGCTATATCCCGGGGGGCAAGCTCGGCCCGCTGCTTGACGGGGCCAACAGCGTGGTGACGGTGAATTCCACGGCCGCGCAGCAGGCGCTTTGGCGCGGGCTTCCGGTGCGAGCCTTCGGGCGCTCGGTTTTTTCCAAGCCGGAGTTCGTGTCCAGCCAGCCTCTGGCCGCGTTTTTCGAAGCACCCGAGGCGCCCGTCAGCGAGGCCTATCGCGCCTATCGCCAGTTCCTGCTGGAAACCTCCCAGATCGTAGGCGGGTTCTATACCCAGAAGGGACGCTCGGAGTTATTGCGGCGTGTGGTCGACATGCTGCTTGCTCCCGATGATCCCTATGACCGGATACTGCCTGACACCGACGAGGTGACCGGAGTCGTTCCGTTTCCCGCCAAACGGCAATAATGTCTGGTTTAGGGGGGGGCTCTGGGGTAGTTTGCACTCTCGACATTTGTAGAATCACCTTGCGCCCGGGCGGCGACGGACAGTTTATGCGCAAATTTTTGGCCAGATCGAACAGAGTTGCCATTTTCCTGATCGCGGGAATCGTGTTGTCCGCCTGTGGCCTGCCGCGCTCCGGTCCGACCGAGGGTGAAATCCGTGCCAGTTCCGTGGAAAACGGCGGTGACGTCAATATCGTCAATGTCACCAACGATATTGCAGCGGCTACAGCCCGCAGTCAGGCCCTCGGTTTCAGCCGCGAATTCCTGAGCGCCGGTTCCGTTTCTGTGGATCGCATCAACAGGGGCGACGTGCTGGCGATTACCGTCTGGGAAAATGTCGATAACGGAATTTTTGCGGTTAACGGCTCGAAAGTAACCCCGCTGGAGGGCATTCAGGTTGACCAGCTCGGCAACATTTTTGTGCCCTACGCCGGCACCATTCGCGCCTCGGGCCGCACGCCCGAAGAACTGCGCGTCAAGCTGACCGAAATCCTGTCCAGCCAGACCCCCGACCCGCAGATCGAGGTTCGTCGCGAGGCCGGAAACGGCGCAACCGTCAGCATCCTCGGCGGTGTTGGCGTACAGGGCATTTTCCCGATCGAGGCATCGACAAAACGCCTGACGGGCATGCTGGCTGCCGCCGGCGGCATTTCTCTCGACCCGAATGTGGTAAAAATCACCATCCGGCGCGGCCACCAGTCCGGCTCGATCTGGATGCAGGATCTGTTCGACAATCCCGCCAACGACATTCCGCTGCGCGCCGGTGACCAGATCATTCTGGAGCAGGACGAGCGGTACTTCGTGGCCCTCGGTACAACCAGCCAGCGCCGCGTCCGTTTCGAAACCAAAAACCCGAGCGTGATCGAGGCGTTGGCCTCCCTCGGCGGATTGCGCAGCTATACCTCCAATCCGAAGGGCATCTTTATCTTCCGCGTCGAACCGCCGGAGATCGCCAATCGCGTTCTGGGCCGCACGGACATCACAACGCCGCAGAAATTCGCCTATGTTGTGGACCTGACGCAGGAGTCCGGCATCTTTATCGCCCAGAACTTCCTGATCCGTGACGAGGATACGCTTTACACGACCGAGGCACCCTATGTCGCCTGGCGCAATATCCTGAACGTGGTTATCGGCTCGCTGAACACTTTCTCGGCGCTCGATAATGCTGTGACGACGGCGGCCGGAGTCTTTGAGTAGACAAGGCCGAAAGCCCTGCGTCAGCCCGTCTCGCGGTTTGCTTTTCCGGCCATCCTTGCGCCGCATCCTGCGTTCCGCCGGATACATTTGCTTTCCTTCCTGGTTCGGACGTTTCGGATTGCCGGTTGCTGTCTGGGGGCGCCTGCCGGCTTCGCGCAAAGCTCTGGAGCGGTTCGGCAACCCGGTCGTTACCTTCGAGGATGCCTTTCTGCGTTCGGTTCTGCCCGGTCCATCCACTCCGCCGCTGGGGTTGACGATTGACGATCTCGGCGTACATTTCGATCCAACTACCCCCTCGCGGCTGGAAACCACCCTCAAATCCCACCCATTGGACGACCCGGACCTGTTGCGCCGCGCGGCTGAAGGTCGGGCTTTCCTGCGCCACTATGGACTGTCCAAATACAACCCCGTGCCGCGCGGTTTCGGCCCGCCACCGGAGGCAGGCTATGTTCTGGTCATAGATCAGGTCGCCGGAGATGCCGCCATCGCCGGAGCCGCCAAGGGCGTGTTTGCCGAAATGCTGGCCGCGGCCAAAGCCGAGAACCCCGACAAGCGCATCCTGATCCGCACCCACCCTGCCGTGACCCATCGCAAAGGAAGGTCGGGGCATTTTTCGCTTTCGGATACCGGCGGGAATGTCGAACTGTTGACCGAGCCTTTCAACCCCGTTGATCTGCTGGTGGGCGCGGCAAAGGTCTACTGCGTTTCCTCGCAAATGGGGTTCGAGGCAATTGTTCACGGTCACCGGCCGGTGGTGTTCGGCGCGCCGTTCTATGCCGGTTGGGGCTTGAGTGATGATCGCAACCTTTTGCCCGCTGCCAGAGACCGCCGCGCACGGATGCCGGATGCCGACCAGATGTTCGCTGCAGCCATGCTGGAATTCCCGTTCTGGTTTGACCGGACCACCGGACAGGCCTGCACTTTCGAGGAGGCCGCCTGCCAGCTACTGGCCGAGGCCCGCCACCGCTGGGACGGATTGAAACCGGCCAGCATGTTGGGCATGCATATGTGGAAACGCGGCACCACGGGGGGCTTCCTGAACGGGGCGGGGCATGTGCCAAAATTCGTAAATTCGGCTGCCGAGGCTTGCAGCACCGCAAAAGATGCGAACGGGCAGGTGGTCGTCTGGGCCGGTCGCGAACCGCCGTCACTGGCTTCCGACTGTGCCAAAGCAAACATTCCGCTCCGGCGGATGGAGGATGGCTTTTTGCGTTCCTCCGGTCTCGGAGCGGAGCTGACTCCGGCGCTGTCTCTCGTGCTGGACGATCTGGGTATCTACTATGATCCGCGGAGCGAGAGCCGCCTGGAAACCCTGATTGCAACAAGCAACGACCTGCCGGAGTTCGCTGCCCGTCGCGCGAAAGAGCTCCGCCAACGTATCCTTGAAACCGGCGTGACCAAATACAACCTGTCGGCCAAGGCTCCGCCGGACTTGCCGACGAACCGCGAAGTCATCCTTGTCCCCGGTCAGGTGGAGGACGACGCCTCGATCCGTGCGGGAACCGCGGAAACCGGCACCAATCTCGGCCTGCTCGAAGCCACACGTTCGGCCAATCCGCAAGCGTTCCTGATCTACAAACCCCATCCCGACGTGCAGGCCGGTTTACGTGAAGGGGCGCTGGGCGACGAGGCGTTGCAATTCTGCGATATGGTCTCCGCCCATGACACGGCGGCGCTGCTCGATGCCTGCGACACGGTTGCCACCATGACCTCGCTGCTCGGTTTCGAGGCGCTCCTGCGCGGCAAGCGGGTTATCTGTTACGGCACACCGTTCTATGCCGGTTGGGGCCTGACCGAGGATCACGGACCGGAGTGCCCGCGTCGTCAGGCCCGGGTATCGCTTGACCGGCTGGTTCACGCGGCGCTCGTCGATTACCCGCGCTATATGGATCCCGTCAGCGGGCTGCCCTCCACACCCGAACGGATTGTCGAGCGGCTGGCAAACGGCGAAACCGGCAAACCGGTGCGGTTGCGGGTGTTGGCAAAATTGCAGGGGCTGTTCGCCGGATATGCCTTTATCTGGCGTCGGGGACCCAGACGCTCATAACGTCGGCGCCGACTGTTCGTTGCGCCTCCAGCCTGAAACGCGGCGCATCGGCCAGACGTTCGACCCCCAAGGGCCCGAACACATTCCAGCCGTCGTTGCCGAGCAACATCCCCGCGGAAAACAGCACCAGCCGGTCCACCACATCGGCCGCCACCAGCGAGGCCGCCAGCCGCCCGCCACCCTCGCACAACACCCGCGTCAGTCCGGCCTTGGCCAGCACCCGCGCCACATCCGCGATGTCCAGTTCGCCGCTTTCGGTGTGCGCCACCTCGAACAGCCGCGCCCCGACGTCTTCCCAAGCCTCGACCCGTGCCTTGTCCAGTCCGGCGCGATGGCAAATCCACAGGGGCGTTTCGGCGGCGGTTTTCGCCAGCCGTGACATCAGCGACAGCGACAGCCCGCCATCCAGCACCACCCGCACCGGATTGTCCGTCTCCAGTCCCAGATCGCGCACATCGAGCAGCGGATCATCCGCCCGCGCCGTGCCCGCGCCGATCAGCACCGCATCATGCGTTGCGCGCATCAGATGCACCCGCCGCCGCGCTTCCGGTCCGGTAATCCAGCGGCTCTCCCCTTTGGAGGTGGCAATATTCCCGTCCAGCGTCGCCGCCATTTTCAGCGTGAACATCGGCCGCCCGATCGTCCGGTTCATCAGAAAACCGGCGTTGAGATCACTGGCCGCGTCATGCAACACGTCCTCGACAACCTCGATCCCTGCCGCGCGCAAAATCTCGAAACCCTTGCCCGAAACACGCCCGTCCGGGTCCTCCAGTGCGCAAACAACCCGTTTCACCCCTGCCGCCACCAGTGCCTCGGCACAGGGCGGTGTCTTGCCGTGATGCGCACAAGGTTCCAGCGTGACATAGACCGTCGCCCCGCGTGCGGCCTTGCCAGCCTGCGCCAGCGCCACAACCTCCGCATGGGGCCGCCCGCCGCGCTGCGTCCAGCCGCGCCCGACCGGAACACCATCGCGTACGATCACACAACCGACCGCCGGATTGGGCCAGACATGCCCCAATCCGCGCGAAGCCAGCCCGAGGGCCGTTCGCATCCAGCGTTCATCCGCGTTTTGTGACATGGCTATTCGTCGTCGCTGGGCGGGCGCAGTTCCTGCACGAATTCCTCGAAATCATCCGCCGCCTGGAAATTCTTATAAACCGAGGCGAAACGCACATAGGCCACGGTATCGATCCGCGCCAGCGTCTCCATCACGATCTGTCCGATGGTGTCCGAGGGGATATCCGTCTCGCCCATGCTTTCCAGCCGCCGCACAATGCCCGAGATCATCTGGTCGATCCGGTCCGGCTCCACCGGACGTTTCTGCATGGAAATACGGATGGAGCGATCCAGCTTGTCCCGATCGAAATCCTCGCGCCGCCCGTTGCGTTTGACCACCGTCAGGTCGCGCAGCTGCACCCGCTCGTAGGTGGTAAACCGCCCTGCACAGGCCGGACAGGCCCGCCGCCGCCGGATGGCCGCATGATCCTCGGCCGGACGCGAATCCTTTACCTGAGTATCCAGATTTCCACAAAAGGGACACCGCATATCAAACCTCGTTTTTCTCTGCTCTTGGTTTTGCGAATCACTATAGGCAGGGATCAAGGGTTTGGGTAGGGGGTAAGTTGTACCGCAAGATGCTGGGTCTCACCCCAGATGCGCCACTACCTGCCGATGGTGCGGGCTGTCACGATGTTCGAACAGATAAATCCCCTGCCATGTCCCCAGCGCCAGCCTGCCGTCACTCACGGGAATGCCGAGCGACACGGGCATCATCGCCGCCTTGATATGCGCCGGCATATCGTCCGGCCCCTCGTAGGTATGCGTCAGATAGGACATCGCCGGATCAGTGGTCGGCGGCACCAGCCGGTGGAAAAAATTCTGCAAATCCGTCTGCACCTCCGGATCGGCATTTTCCTGAACGAGCAGCGAGCAGGAGGTATGGCGCACAAACAGTGTCAGCAAGCCGGTGCCGCGGACCCATGCGGCGACATCGCGCGTAAATTCGTAAAGGCCGGCACCGGAGGTCCGGATGGTGAAGGTGGTTTGCATGGTTAAGATGGAGCGTCTTTTAAGTTTTTCGTTGCATCTCGTGCCAACATAGCAATTTTTCTCCAGTGTTCTTCTATGGAGCGTAACCGCAGATTGGAAATTTCACTTGGGTGGGAAAGGCCTTCAGTTTTGCTTGGTCCTTTTAGTTTTTCGAAAACTTTTTCGTAGATGGTGAAGCCGGTAGCTTGGAGGGGTGCAAGATCGATATGAGTGGACGGTCTTTGATTCTTATCTAAGCAAAGGTGGCTTACATACTTGTTTCTATAACTGACTGTCTCTTCCCAAAGGTCGCCAAACTTAAGGTTTAAGTTCTCTAGAGAGCTTTGTAGCTCTGAACGAATTTGACGACGTTCGTCTTCTGGAAAAAGTTTCTTCCAGTGGCTTTCCTCCGCGTCTGTTCCAAATATCTTGCACCAACTAATCGCCGCCACGTCCATTAAGCAACCGTCATATAGCCGAAAGAAATTCAGTTCATCGCGCTCGGTGACATGAAGCGCGCGCTTCATGGAAATGCATCGCAATAGTGTAAGTATAATCTGAGCAGCTTCGCGAAATTTTCGGATTTCCTCGTCCGTCATTTACTGGTCCAGGAACGAACGCAACTTCCGCGACCTTGATGGATGCTTCAGCTTGCGCAGCGCCTTCGCCTCGATCTGGCGGATGCGTTCGCGGGTCACGCTGAACTGCTGCCCGACTTCCTCGAGCGTATGGTCCGTGTTCACGCCGATGCCGAAGCGCATCCGCAGCACACGTTCCTCGCGCGGGGTGAGGGAGGCCAGAACCCGCGTCGTGGTTTCCTTCAGGTTGCCCTGAATGGCCGAGTCCAGCGGCAGGACGGCGTTCTTGTCCTCGATGAAATCGCCGAGTTGCGAATCTTCCTCGTCGCCGATCGGCGTCTCCAGCGAAATCGGCTCCTTGGCGATTTTCATCACCTTGCGGACCTTTTCCAGCGGCATCTGCAGCTTGGCAGCCAGTTCCTCGGGCGTCGGCTCGCGACCGATTTCGTGCAGCATCTGGCGGCCGGTGCGCACCAGTTTGTTGATGGTCTCGATCATATGCACCGGAATACGGATGGTGCGTGCCTGATCGGCAATCGAGCGGGTAATTGCCTGACGGATCCACCACGTCGCATAGGTCGAGAATTTGTAGCCGCGGCGATACTCGAACTTGTCGACCGCCTTCATCAACCCGATGTTGCCTTCCTGAATAAGATCAAGGAACTGCAAGCCACGGTTGGTGTATTTCTTGGCAATGGAGATCACGAGCCGCAGGTTGGCCTCGACCATTTCCTTTTTCGCGGCGCGGGCTTCTTTCTCGCCCTTTTGCACCTGCTGCACCACGCGGCGGAATTCCGAGATATCGACGCCGATATACTGCCCGACTTCGGCCATCTCGTCGCGAATCTCCTCGACTTTCGGGCGCAATTCCCCGGTCAGCTTGTCCCAGCCACGCGTGGACAGGCCGGAGACGCGCTCCATCCAGTCGGGGTCCAGCTCGGAGCCCTTGTATTCGTTGATAAACTCGCGCCGGTTAACGCGGGCCTGATCCGACAGCTTCACCATGGCGCTATCAAGGCTCATGATCTTGCGGTTGATACCGTAGAGCTGGTCAACCAGCGCTTCGATCCGGTTGTTATGCAGGTGCATGGAATTCACCAGAACCACGATCTCGGACCGCAACCGCTGGTATTCCAGCTCCTGATTGGAGGTAAACGTCTCGTCGGTGTTCAGCGCGGCGGCCATGCGGCCATCCTGCATTTCCGCCAGCCGCTCGTAATCGGCGGCGATGCGGTCCAGCGTTTCCAGAACCCCCGGTTTCAACTGCGCTTCCATGGCGGCAAGCGACAGATTGGCCTGTTCGTCCTCGTCATCCTCGTCGTCGTCATTGGCCACCGGATTGCCGTCGGCATCCAGTTCCTGCGGTTTTTCCGCTTTCTCGGCCGGCTTGGCGGCAGGGGTGTCGCTCGCGGCGACCTCCTCTTCCTCGTCATCCTCCATCTGCTGCCCGAAGGTCGCGTCCAGATCGATGACATCACGCAGCATGATGTCCTCGTTCAGCAGCTCCTCGCGCCAGATGGTTATGGCCTGGAATGTCAGCGGGCTTTCACACAGCCCGGTAATCATGGTGTTGCGGCCGGCCTCGATCCGTTTGGCGATGGCAATCTCGCCCTCGCGAGACAGCAATTCCACCGTGCCCATTTCGCGCAGATACATGCGTACCGGATCGTCGGTGCGGTCCAGCGTTTCGGTGGTGGCGGCGGCGGTGACCAGTTCGCGGGATTTGGAAGCGCCGATTTCCTCGACATCCGAATCCGTTTCTTCTTCCTCGGTTTCCTCGGCCTCGATAATGTTGATGCCCATTTCGGAGAGCATCGCCATCACATCCTCGATCTGTTCCGAGGACACCTGATCGGCGGGCATGAACTTGTTCAGCTCGTCATAGGTGATGTAGCCGCGTGCCTTGGCCTGCGCGATCATCTTCTTGACCGCAGTCTGGCTCATATCGAGCATCGGCCCGGCGTTATCCTGAATGTCGTTGCCGGATTTCTGCTCGGTATCTTTTGCGGCCATGGGGTGCTCCATACAAATTTCGGCCATGCGAATCACATAGCCGGATATCAGGTAAGCCGGACTCTCTAGTGCGAATCACTGATTCGCAAGAGGAGAGCGGTTATTTCTTCTTCCATATTTGGTCGTCGATGAGCTTTTGCAAGGCCCTGGACAGGTCTGATTCGTCCTCCGCGTCGCGTGATTCGCCGTTCAGCGTGTCTTTCACGCTGCGATCCACCGCTTCGCCAGCCTCTTTCAGGCGCCACGTCAGCCCTTCATCCGCCACGCCGGTAATCTCTTCCTCGGCGTCCTTTATCTCGGCCGCGATACCATGTGTTGCTGCCAGTTTGTCCAGTTCTTCGCCGATCGCGTGGCGGGCCAGCACCTTGTCGGCGGTGGGGCGCAGATAGGGATTGATCCGCGTCTGGCCGATGGCGCTGCATTTTTGCACCGGATCGAACCCGCATTTTTCCGCAACGGCGTTTCCCAGCGCCGCGCGCTGCGCATCCGCCTCCAGCTCCAGAATATCGGGCAGGGCGGCCAGCAGCGCCGAGAGGATATTTTGCAAATCCGGCGAACGGAAGGGCGCCCGCTCCAGCCGCGTCTCGAAACTTTCCGCCAGATCGGGATGGTTCAAACAGCCAAGCAGGATCGCGCTTTCCCGCACGCGCCCTTCGCCGTCCTGCTGTGCCAGCAGCGAGGCCTTGGTGCCGGGCGTCGGCCCTTGCGGCGCCTTGTTCCACTTGCCCCTTCCGGGGGTAAATCCACCGCCCGACTGCGGGCGCTCCGGATAGAACAACGCCCGCCGCAGCTCGTTTATCGCCTCGCCGTAATGCCGCCGCAACCCGGGATCCTTGATCTTCTTCAACGCCGTGCGCAGGGAATTGTCCAGCGCCGCCTTGCGTTCGGGGCTGTCGAATACCTTGCCCTCGGTTTCCCGTTGCCACAGCAATTCCACCATCGGGCGCGCAGCATCGATCAGCTTCTGCATCGCCTCCGCGCCCTGTTCCTTGATGACATCGTCCGGATCCATCCCCTCCGGCATGATGCAGAACCGCAGCGATTTCCCCGCCTCCAGCAGTGGCAGTGCCAGATCGATCAGACGCATCGCCGCCCCGATCCCCGCCTTGTCGCCATCCAGCGCAATCACCGGCTCGCCGCACATGCGCCACATCAACACCAGCTGGTTCTCGGTAATCGCCGTGCCGAGCGGCGCAACCGCATGATCGAACCCCGCCTGCGCCAGCGCGATCACATCCATGTAGCCCTCGGCGACAATCAGCGCCCCCGCCTTGCCCGAGGCCTCCCGCGCAGGCCCGTGATTATACAGGCTGCGCCCCTTGTCAAACAGCGGCGTCTCCGGCGAGTTCAGGTATTTCGCCCGCGCATTCGGATCCATCGCCCGCCCGCCAAAGGCAATGCAGCGCCCGCGCGCATCACGGATCGGAAACATGATCCGGCCGCGAAACCGGTCATAGGGCCGCCCGCCGTCGTCCGGCCTGATGCACAGACCGGCCTCGACAATCTGCTCCGACGGAAACCCCTTTTCCACCAGATGCTCGAACAGAACCGTGCGCGCGTCCGGCGCAAACCCGATTTCAAACCTTTCCAGCGTCGCCTCCGGCAAGCCGCGCCGCTCCAGATA
>WFTU01000173.1 GCA_015485375.1 Paracoccaceae bacterium
CGCAAATCCGTGTTCAGACCGGTTCGGGTGAGCGGGCGCAAATCATGCACGCCGCTGATCGACACAATCTGTTTCAGCCGGTCCGCATAGGGGAAGTAGACGTCATCGCATCCCGCCCGTGTAACCAGATGCCCGCCCGCCGAATGTCCCGCCAGATGAATCGGCCCGTCGATGTCATCCGCCGCACGGGCAATCGCGCGCACAACAGCACCGGTGATATCCCTGATCTCCACGTCGGGGCAGAGCCGGTAACCGGGCAGCATCACCGCCCAGCCATGCGTCAGCGGCCCCGCCGCCAGATGCGACCAGTAGGTATGGTCGAACGCCCGCCAGTAGCCCCCGTGCACAAACACCGCCAGCCCCTTCGGCGTGCCTTCGGGCCGGAACAGGTCGTAAACCTCGCGCGGGTGGGTGCCATATGCCACGGTTTCCGGCGGATGTCCTTCGCGAAACGCGGCCGCCTTGGCCGCCCACATAGCGGGATACTCCGAAGCGCCGGAGATATACCTGCCGTTCTGGTAGGCATCATCCCAGTCGGTAATCATCGCGCACTCCTCAATCGGGATTTCCATTGCTGCGCGAACAGGCTATCAAACACACAAGCATACACAACAGATAAAGAGGTTCGCCATGCAATGCGTTTTCGTTCAGCTACGCTGCACCTCGGGCAAAACATACGAGGTTGCCGACGCCATCTATGACCGCGAGATCGTGTCGGAGATGTATTCGACCAGCGGCGAATACGACCTGATGCTGAAGCTCTACATCCCCGCGGACGAGGATGTAGGCAAGTTCATAAACGACAAGCTGCTGGACATCCCGAACATCGACCGTTCGCTGACCACGCTGACGTTCAAGGCGTTCTAGCGCCTTTATGCCCCTGCCGGAGCATATAACAGCCTAGTTGTCGGTAACCTGCGCATTGCAGACCAGTTCGCTGGTGTTGCCGATTTCGATATAGACGGCTTGCCGGCTGGAGTTGAATACAAACTCCACCTCTGCCCCGTTGCCGACAACATTGCCGCGCACCGAAATATCGTTGACGCGATAGGTATCGAGTCGTGCCACCTGTATATTGTTGATATACATATGGCCGCCCCGCATACCGGAGTTGTCTTCATATAGCGTAAACAGCAGCGAGGTATTCCTGTCCGAACACTGGAATGCCATATCGGCCATTGCCATTGTAGAAAGCGAGGAAAATACCAACGCGGTTGCCAAAATCTTTTTCATTCTATCACCTCTGGTTACTTCAACATTTGCGGCGAATACCCGCCTTGCAAAGAATAGCACAATCAGAAGGATAGCCAAACAGAATCTGGTCAGCTCGGCCGCTCGCGCCCGCCTTTTTCCGGTATCAGGCCGCGCGGACTGAATCGCAGCACCAGCAGCAGGATCACACCCATCACGATCAGGCGCATATGCGGTGCCGATTTGATCAGGTGTTCCCTGAGCGCGCTGCCTTCATACATGCCCGATGTCACGAGGTTCATCAGCCAGCTTGCCGCCGGTTCCGCCTCGACCCAGACGAACCAGATCAGGAATCCGCCCAGCACCGCGCCCCAGTTGTTGCCGGAGCCACCGACAATCACCATCACCCAGATCAGGAAGGTATAGCGCAGCGGGTTGTATGTTCCCGGCGTGAACTGCCCGTCCATCGTGGTCATCATCGCGCCCGCAATGCCCACCACGGCGGAGCCGAGGATAAACACCTGCAAATGCCGTTTGGTGACGTCCTTGCCCATGGCCTCCGCCGCGTCACGGTTGTCGCGAATGGCGCGCATCATGCGGCCCCAGGGCGAATGTAGCGCCCGTTCCGACAGCCACAGGATCACCAGCAGCACGACGGCAAACAGACCGGCATAGGACAGCTTGACGAAGATCGAGGAGAATGACACCGGATCCGCACCGATCTTGTCCGCAAGGCTGACGAACCAGTCCGACTGTTGCAGGTTGATCTCTCGCGGAACCGGCCGGTCCAGTCCGGCAACGTTCTTCACGCCGCGCGCCAGCCAGTCCTCGTTTTTCAGAACGGCAATGATGATCTCGGCAATCCCCAGCGTCGCAATCGCCAGATAGTCCGAGCGCAGGCCAAGGGCGATCTTGCCGATCACCCATGCCACGCCTGCCGCCAGCAGACCACCCACGGGCCACGCCAGAATGATCGGCAGGCCAAGCCCGCCAAGGTAGCCGGTTTTGGCCGGATCAATCGCCTCGATGGCCTCGACAGCCGGGTCGAACACGGCGCGGGTGGCAAAGAAACCGGCCACCACAATCACAAGGATCGCCGGTTTGCGCCAGCGCCCCGTCATCTTGCGGCTGGCGATGGTCGCGGCGGCGATGGTGATGCCCAGCACTATGATCGACGCGCCGATACCGGCACCGCCCGCGGCCCATGCCTCGGGCACCGGCGGTTTGGAAACCAGCACCGCGGCCAGCCCGCCAAGCGCGGTAAAGCCGACGATACCGACGTTGAACAGCCCCGCATACCCCCACTGGATATTGACGCCGAGCGCCATGATCGCCGAGATCACACAGAAATTGAGAATGGTAAGCGCCACCGACCAGCTTTGCGCAAAGCCGACAAAGGCGATAAGGGCAAACATGCCCGCGAACAGAAGCACATTGCGGTTCATAGCACTTTCCCCTTGAAGATACCCGTCGGCCTTATCAGCAACACCAGCACAAGGATCACGAAGGAGACGGCGAATTTATAGTCGGTGGACAGAAGCTGCACCAACCCCTCCGGCTCCAGATTTTCCGGCAGCAGATAGCCGAGGAATCTTTTGTAGGCATAGGTGATCGTAACCTCAGAAAACGCCACGACAAACCCGCCGGCAATCGCGCCCAGCGGATTGCCCAGCCCGCCGACAATGGCGGAGGCAAAGATCGGCAGCAGCAACTGGAAATAGGTGAACGGCTTGAAGCTCTTGTCCAGCCCGTAAAGCGTCCCCGCAATCGTCGCCAGCGCCGCCGCGATGATCCATGTAATCATCACCACCTTTTCGGGCGAGATCCCCGACAGCAATGCCAGATCCTCGTTATCGGAATAGGCCCGCATGGCCTTGCCGGTGCGCGACTTCTGCAAAAACCAGAACAGCGCGATCACCACGATGATGGCAATCCCCAGCGTCAGCCCCTGCGAAACCTTGATCGTCAGCCCCTCGGACAGCCCCGTCGCCGCCTTGAACTCCCTGGCCTTGAGGATAAAGCGCTGCCCGTCGGCAAAACGCTGGTCGTTCGGGCCGATAATAAACCGCACGATGCCGTTCATCACGAACATCACCCCGACCGAGGCCATGACAAACACGATCGAGGGCGATCGCTGTTTTCGATAGAACTTGTAGACCAGCCGGTCCGTCGCCAGCAGCATCCCGATGGTCGCCAGTATCCCGAAGGGCAGGGCGAGCAGCGCCGTGGGCAGCGGATCAATGGAAATCCCCATCGACTGGAACCACCATGTAAACAGGATCACCACCATCGTGCCGAAGGCCATCGTATCGCCGTGGGCAAAGTTGGAGAACCGCAGGATACCGAATACCAGCGTCACCCCCAGCGCCCCGAGCGCCAGTTGCGAGCCATAGGCCAAGCCGGGAACGATGACATAGTTGCCCAACAGGACAATCGCGTTGAGAAGGTCTTCCATTTTATTCTTCCAGCCTGACGGCGCATTTGCCGGTCATGAATGCCGGTGCAATATTCTCCACAGTGGAAAAATTGGCGGCGGTTTTCGTCAGCAGGAACCCGTCCTCGGGCGTAAACTGCAGCAGATATGTATACCCGTCGGATTCCCAGTAGGTAAGGTTTGCGGCAAAATCCAGCGTGGTTTCCAGACTGGTATCGTCCGGACCGAGCAGGAGCCAGCGTTTGTCACTGGTCAGCGTCAGGTCGATCCGTTCAACGGAGGCCGGCGGCCCGCATTCCTGTCCGAGCGTGCAGACCTGCTCGACCCGGCAGGAGGTAATGATCCGTCCGGATTGTGCCGATGCGGGGCCGCTGAATATCGCGGTTATCGCGAAAAGCGCCGGAAGCAGTATTGAAAACGGTATTTTCATCTCATCCCCCCAGAAACGATTTGCGAACTTCGGGGTTGGCCAGCAACGCGGCCCCCGTGTCCGTGAAACGGTTGCGGCCCTGCACCAGAACATAGCCCTTGTCGGCAATGTTCAGCGCCTGCCGTGCGTTCTGCTCCACCATCAGGATGGCAATGCCGGTGCGTGCCACCTCGATAATCCGGTCGAACAGCTCGTCCATGACGATGGGCGAGACCCCCGCCGTCGGCTCGTCAAGCATCAGCACCTTGGGCTTTGTCATCAGCGCGCGTCCAACGGCCACCTGCTGCCGCTGCCCGCCGGACAGCTCCCCCGCCGGCTGCTTGCGTTTTTCCTCGAGGATCGGGAACAGGTGGAACACCTGCTCCATCGTCCCGGTAAAATCGTCCTCTCGGATATAGGCCCCCATTTCGAGGTTCTCCTGCACCGTCATCGAGGTGAAAACATTGTGGTTCTGCGGCACAAATCCCATGCCCGCCTTCACGCGGTCCTGCGGGGAGAGGCCGGTAATGTCCTGCCCGTCCAGCATCACGCGCCCCTCGCGCAGGTCCAGCATCCCGAAAACCGCCTTCATCGCTGTCGATTTGCCCGCGCCGTTCGGCCCGACGATCACCGCGATCTCGCCCTTTTCCACTGCAATGGTGCAGTCATGCAGAATATCCGCGCCGCCATAGCCGCCGGTCATATGCTCGCCGATTAGGAAACTCATGCCTCTGCCCCCACGGTCTTGTTTTTCAGGCCGGTGCCGAGATAGGCCTCGATCACCGCCTCGTTGTTCTTGACCTCTTCGGCCGTGCCTTCGGCCAGCACCTTGCCCTCGGCCATACAGATCACCGGATCACACAGGCGGCCGATGAAATCCATGTCGTGTTCGATCATGCAGAAGGTATAGCCGCGTTCCTTGTTCAGCCGCAGGATAGCATCGCCGATGGTGTTGAGCAGCGTGCGGTTCACGCCGGCGCCGACCTCGTCCAGAAACACGATCTTGGCGTCCACCATCATGGTGCGCCCCAGCTCCAGCAGTTTTTTCTGCCCGCCGGACAGGTTCCCCGCCAGTTCGTCCGCCACATGGGAAATTTCGAGGAACTCGATCACCTCGTCCGCCTTGCGCCGCACTTCCTCTTCCTGCGCGCGCACGGCCTTGCCCTTGAACCAGGTGTTCCACAGGGTCTCCCCCGGTTGCCCGCCCGGAACCATCATCAGGTTCTCGCGCACCGTCAGGGTCGAAAATTCATGTGCAATCTGGAAGGTCCGCAGCAGCCCCTTGCCGAACAGCTCGTGCGGCGTCAGGCCGGTGATGTCCTCGTCGTCCAGATAGACCTTGCCCGATGTCGGCGTGTAATGACCGGCGATCACGTTGAACAGCGTGGTCTTGCCCGCGCCGTTCGGTCCGATCAGTCCGGTAATCGAGCCGGTGGCGATTTCAAGACTGGTGCCATCCACCGCCCTGATGCCGCCGAAATGCATATGCAGGTTTTCGACCCGTATCATATCTTGCCCCTCAAATACGCAAAACAGCCCGAAAAACTCCGGGCTGTTTTATTTCTGTAACGTCGAACCTTAGCGGATGCGCTGGGTTACGAATTTACCGTCGATGATTTCGTATTCCTGATAGGAACCGGCAGCTTCGCCCGGTCCGATCAGTTCAACACCGGAAGCACCTTCATAATCGACCTCGCCACCGTCGGCCAGAATCTGCAGCGCCTTGTCCAGTTCACCCGGATAGATCTTCTCGCCCGGAGCATTGGCAACGTTCAGCACATTGGCCGCGATGCTTGCGCGATCGGCGGAACCGCCGGCCTGAATGGCCAGTGCGATCAGGGCCGCTGCGTCATAGCTTTCAGCCGTGAACGGACCGTCCGGCGTATCGGCAACACCTTCGAGCATGCCAACCAGCGTTTTCGCGCCTTCGCCAGCGGAACCCGGCTGCGTGCCGATGGAACCGTTGAGGTCGGGGCCGATAGCCTCGATCAGCGCGTCGGATTTCATGCCGTCGCCCATAACGAATGTATCGAACGCACCGGAATCGAGCGATGCCTGGATGATACCTTTACCACCCTGGTCCGCATAACCCAGAACCGCGAGGATATCGCCACCGGCAGATGCCAGCGCGCCAACCTCGGCGGAGTAGTCCGCTTTGCCGTCTTCATGGGCTGCGGAAATGGTGATGGTGCCGCCCGCTGCCTTGAAGGCATTCTCGAACGCATCGGCCAGACCTTTACCATAGTCGTTGTTGGTGTAGGTCACGGCAACTTCCTTGATGCCCTTGTCCATCAGCACATCGGCCATAACCTGACCCTGACGCGCATCGGAAGGCGCGGTGCGGAAGAACAGGCCGTTGTCGTCGATGCTGGACAGCGCCGGAGAGGTCGCGGAGGGCGAGATCATCACAACGCCGTTCGGAACGGCCACGTTGGATGCAATCGCACCGGTCACACCGGAACAGTCGGCGCCCATGATGGCGGCCACGTTGTCGGAGGTAATCAGACGCTCGGCCACGGCGGTCGCTGCGGCGGAGTCGATGCAGGTGGAGTCACCGCGAACCGAAACAAGCGTAGCCCCGTCCAGCAGCTTGCCGGAGTCGTTGACTTCCTTCATGGCCAGTTCGGCAGCCGCACCCATATCCGGTGTCAGCGACTCGATCGGGCCGGTGAAGCCGAGGATAACCCCGACGTTGATGCTGTCGCCCGCATAGGACGTTGTCGCGATGAGCGCCGAAGCGGCTGTCGCCAAAAGCAGTTTTTTCATTTTTCGTTCTCCCTGGATAAAAATCAGACGGCTTACGCCATTCCGGCGTGCATTCCACGACATCGAAACCTTATATGCAAGGTGATTCGGGCCCGAATTGTCGCGCCACGGCGGTTTTTGACCATTTGATCCGCCGGTTTCGCCTTCCGGTGGCTTCCCTTGGCCGGAATTAGCGCCTAAACATCTGTAAACTCTGAAAGGACAGCATGGATACGTTGCGCGAGGCATGGGGGTTGGTGGCCGGATTCGATCCGGCACTCTACGCCATTATCGGCCTGTCGCTGCGCGTCAGCCTGACGGCGGTGCTGTTCAGTCTGCTGATCGGTGCCCCCCTCGGCGCGGCGCTGGCGATCTGGGACTTCCCCGGCAAACGGGTGCTGGTCGTGGTCAGCAATGCGCTGATGGCCCTGCCGCCGGTGGTGGTCGGGCTGGCTGTCTACCTGCTGTTGTCCCGCGCCGGACCGCTCGGATCACTCGGCCTGCTGTTCACACCGAAAGCCATGGTGATCGCGCAAACCATCCTGATCCTGCCGATCATCCTCGCCCTGACCCGCGCCGCCGTTCTGCCGTTGCGCCGCGAATACGCGGACCTCATGGCGGCGCTCGACGTCTCGCCGATGTTGAAGCTGCGCACCCTGCTCTGGGATGCCCGCATCGGCGTCACCACGGCCCTGCTCGCCGGTTTCGGTCGCGCGATTGCCGAGGTCGGCGCCGTCATTATCGTCGGCGGCAACATCAACGGCGTCACCCGCGTTATGACCACGACAATCGCGCTGGAGACCTCCAAGGGCAATCTCGAACTCGCACTGGCGCTGGGCGTCGTGCTGATCTCCATCGCCATTGCGGTGAACGCCCTGATCTATGCCCTCGGCCAGATCGGCCAGCGCTATCAGGAGGGGGTGTGATGGCCTTCACCTCGCTCGAAATCCGGCAGGCCGGCCTGAACCGTGACGGCCAGCCGCTGCTTGGCCCGATCGACCTGACCGTGGAAAGCGGCGGCATCACCGTGATCCTCGGCCACAACGGCGCGGGCAAGAGCCTGTTCGTCAAAATGTGCCACGGGCTGATCCCTGCAGATACCGGCGAAATTCTGTGGAACGGTCGCCCTGCCGATGCAACCCGCCGCGAGCGCGGCTTCCTGTTCCAGAACACGCCCCTTCTGCGCCGCTCGGTCCGCGCCAACATCGCCTTCCCGCTGCTCGCCCTCGGTATCCCGCGTGCCGCGCGTTTCGAGCGGGTGGAAAAGGCACTGGAACGATCCCGCCTGACCGCCCGCGCCAACGCCCCCGCCACCAGCCTCTCGGGTGGCGAGCGCCAACGCCTCGCACTGGCCCGCGCCGCAATCACCGACCCTTCGGTTATCCTGCTCGACGAACCCTCCGCCAGCCTCGATCCCGCCTCGACCAGGGCGCTCGAGGAACGGGTGCGGGAAATCTCGACCTCCGGCACCAAGGTGTTTCTGGTCACGCACGATATCCATCAGGCGAAGCGGCTGGCCGATGATGTGCTGATGTTCGCGGAGGGAAAACTGCTGTCCGTTGAGCCGGCCGGCAGCTTCTTCACCCGCCCGCAGGACGGTGCGATAGCGGACTTTCTCGAAGGAAGACTCTAGCGCCGGAACCGCGGCGTTATCACCACAAAAACCAGCAGGCTGATCGCGCTGACCCCGCCCACGGCCAGCGGCAGGCCCAGCCAGTCGATCAGCGCGCCCAGAGCCAGCGCCCCCAGCGCCGTGCCGCCGACCGCCGCCGTCATCCACAGGCTCATCACCCGCCCGCGGATGTGGTCGTCCAGCTGCATCTGCACGCTTGACTGGAAATTCACCCCGACCATGGTGCTGGCAAAGCCGATGCCCGCCACCATCGCCACGGTCAGCGGCCAGTTCGTGCTTACCCCCAGCACCAGCGCCATCGCCGCCCCCGCAACCGTCGCCACCAGCGCGCGCACCGGCACCCGCCCCAGCGCCGCGGGCGGCACGATCACCTGAATGAAGGAGGCCACCATCGCGCCGGCCCCCGCCGCCGCCGCCAGGGCACCCAGCCCTGCGGGCCCCTTGGCAAACACCCCGTCGGCAATGATCGGCAGGATCTCCGTCGGCGCCCGCACCACCATCGAGAACAGCCCCGTCACGATAAACGCGATCCGCACCACCCGATGCGCGGCAATAAACGCCAGCCCTTGTTTGAACGAGCGCCACAGCGGCAGATGCACCGGAGCCGTCAGCTTGTCGCGCGGCTGCAATCGCGACAGGATCAGCAGAAACGGCACATAGAGCACACAGGCCACCGCGATACTCGCCGCCGCCCCGAACTGCGCCACCAGCGCCCCGCCGATCGCCGGTCCCGTCAGACGGCTGATATTGAAATTCAGCGCCCCGATGCTGACAACCGAGGCTATCCGCTCCGGCCGCACCAGCCGCGGCCCCAGCGACAGCCGCACCGGCTGATAGGCCGACAACACCACCCCGAGGACAAAGGCAAACACCGCCAGAAACAGCGGCGTGATAACCCCCGCCGCCAGCACACCGAACAACACCACCGACAGCCCCGCCACCGCCAGCTGCACCGCCACCGCCGCGCGCTTCACGTCCACCCGGTCCGTGATCACCCCGAACACCGGCCCGCCGAGCAGCACCGGCGAAAAAGCCAGAAAGCTCACAAGCCCCACAAAACTGGCCGATTCCGTCAGATCCCACGCCAGCCAGCCGATCACCAGCCGCAATATCCAGTTGGCATTCATGCCAAAGACATTGCCGATCAAATACAACCGGTATTGCGGAGATTTCAGCGCTGCGAGGTTCATACCCCCATCCCTATGCCCGTTTTTCCGCTTTGACCAGAGCCTTCCCGAGC
>WFTU01000174.1 GCA_015485375.1 Paracoccaceae bacterium
TTTTCGTTTGAGTGACGCGGAACATGCACGGAGGGTTGCGGCATGGGGGTGATCGACAGGGTGTTCGGGATCGGCTCTGCCGCGCGCGAGGTGGGCGATGCGGTCGAAGGCGTGGCCGAGGTATTTACCGTCAACAAAACCAAGGCGGAGCTGGCGGCGCGGGCGCAGACGATGGCCTCGCTGACGCAATACAGTGCGGAGTTCGAACGGGCCGGAACGGGCTGGTTCGACAGCCTGATCAACGGGCTGAACCGGCTGCCGCGACCGGTGATGGCGCTCGGCACGGTGGGGATGTTTGTTTTTGCCATGGCCGATCCCGGGGCTTTTGCCGGCCGGATGCAGGGGCTGGCCTATGTGCCGGAGCCGCTCTGGTGGTTGCTGGGGGCGATTGTCTCGTTCTATTTCGGGGCGCGCGAGATGCACTATGCGCGGGAGGGACGGGCGGTGCCTGTGGTACCGGCACCTGTTTTGTCCAGTAAGAACAGCGTTGTAACACCTGTTGTGTCCACGGACGGAAACGCTGCGCTGGAGGAATGGCGGGCGATTCAGGCCGCCGCCTGAGGGACCGGCCGCTCCTGTCAAATTGTCAGGAGCGGCAAAAGAGCCGATCACGTAAATGCAATTTGAATAAGCATATTACCCTCCCTATGATCACGGCTGAAAAACAGGGGATTCGAAACATGATTGTAGAACTCGGACATTTCGCGCTTATTCTCGCCTTCGGCGTGGCGATCTTGCAGGCTATCGTGCCGATGATCGGAGCGCACAAGGGCTGGAGCGACTGGATGCGGTTTGCAACGCCCGCTTCGCAGGTGCAGGTGGTGCTGATTTCACTGTCCTTCGCAGCGCTTATATATGCCTTTGTCACCTCGGACTTCTCGGTACGGCTGGTGGCGACGAACTCGCATTCGGCCAAACCGATGATCTATAAAATCACCGGGGTCTGGGCGAACCACGAGGGCTCGCTGCTGATGTGGAACACCATTCTGGCGATTTTCGGGGCGATGGTCGCGATTTTCGGCAAGGGTCTGCCGCCGAGCCTGAAAGCGCGTGTGCTTTCGGTGCAGGCGATGATCAGTGTTTCATTCCTGTCGTTTATCCTGTTTACCTCCAACCCGTTCCTGCGGCTGGCACGTCCGCCGATCGATGGCGAAGGGCTTAACCCGCTGTTGCAGGACCTTGGTCTCGCGTTTCACCCGCCGTTCCTCTATCTCGGTTATGTCGGGCTTTCGGTTTCGTTCAGCTTCGCGATTGCCGCGCTGCTGGAGGGCAAAGTCGATGCGGCCTGGGCCCGTTGGGTGCGTCCGTGGACGTTGGCGGCCTGGGTTTTCCTGACTATCGGCATCGGTCTGGGCAGCTGGTGGGCCTATTACGAGCTTGGCTGGGGCGGCTGGTGGTTCTGGGATCCGGTCGAGAATTCCAGCTTCATGCCGTGGCTGGTGGCAACGGCGCTGCTGCACTCCGCGATTGTGGTCGAGAAGCGCAATGCGCTCAAAAGCTGGACCATCCTGCTGGCGATCCTCGCGTTTTCCTTCAGCCTGATCGGGACGTTTATCGTGCGCTCCGGTGTTCTGACCTCGGTGCATGCTTTTGCGACCGATCCGTTGCGCGGGATGTTTGTTTTCGGGATTATTATTATCACCATCGGGGCGGCGCTGACGCTGTTCTCGATACGGGCCTCGACCCTGAAATCGACTGCTGCCTTCGGGGTGGTCAGTCGGGAAAGTACGCTGGTGCTGAACAACCTGTTGCTGGCGGTGTCGGCGGGTGTGGTGTTCGTCGGGACAATCTGGCCGCTGCTGGCCGAGGCGGTTACCGGTGCCAAGGTTTCCGTTGGCGCGCCGTTCTTTGATATGGCCTTTACGCCCTTCATGGTGGTGATGGCTATCCTGCTTCCGATCGGGGCGATGCTTCCGTGGAAACGGGGCAAGATCAAGAAAGCGCTGAAACCCTTGCAGGGGGTAGTTGTTCTGACCGTTGTGCTGCTTGCGCTGGTCTGGACCCTGCAAACCGGCGAGGGCATGTTGGCCCCGATCGGTCTGGCGCTGGCTTTCTGGGTCGCTGCCGGAGCGGTGGTGGACATTGCCTATCGCACAAAGGTTGGCCGGGCGTCTGTTGGCGAAAGTGTGCGGCGCCTTCGCAATCTGCCGCGCTCCGAGTGGGGCAAGATGACCGCCCACTTCGGGTTGGGAATCGTGATTTTCGCGATCACTGTTCTGACGGCTCTGGAGACCGAGGATATCCGCACTGTGAACGCGGGCGAGACATACCCGCTTGGTGAATACGAGGTGCTGTTCAAAGGTGTCGAGCCGGTGCAGGGGCCGAACTATATCGCGCAGCGTGGCGAGTTTGTTGTCTTCAGGGATGGCAAGGAAGTGGCGCAGCTGTTCCCGGAAAAACGTGTCTATCCGGTGGAAGGCATGCCGACGACCGAGGCGGGCATCCAGCAGAATCTGGTGCGCGACCTCTATATCGTGATCGGCGACAAGCAGGATGACGGCAGCTGGGCGGTGCGCAGCTATATCAAGCCGTTTACGGCATGGTTGTGGATCGGTCTGCTGGTTCTGTCGCTCGGTGGTGTGTTGAGCCTGTCGGATCGTCGCTATCGTGTGGCGGCACCTGCGGGCAAGGCCAAGCCGAATGCGAAACCCCCTGCAGCGGTTCCGGCGGAGTGAGACATATGCTGAGATATTTTCTGATACTGGTCATGCTGGCGACGCCGGTGTTTGCGGTACTTCCGGATGAAATCCTCGATGATCCGGTTCTGGAAGAGCGGGCGCGCGACATTTCCAAAGGGTTGCGCTGTCTGGTCTGCCAGAACGAGAATATCGACGATTCCAACGCCGATCTGGCGCGGGATTTGCGGCTGCTGGTGCGCGAGCGTCTGGTGGCCGGCGATACGGATCAGGAGGTCGAGGATTATGTCGTCGACCGCTATGGCGAGTTCGTTCTGTTGAAGCCGGTATTCAGCCTGCGCAACGCGGTTCTGTGGTTCACCGGACCGATCCTGTTCCTTGTGGGCGGGGCCGGTGTGGCGTTGTTCATCCGGCGGCGTAGCCGGATGCCAAACCCCGATGACGGGTTGACCGAAGCAGAGCGGGACCGTCTGGCGAACCTGATTGGCGACTGACGCCACGTCGGTCTTTTGTTGACCGCACGGTCGGTTTATGGTTCCTGTGAATCAGGAGGCTAGCCCATGAACTACGAAACCATCCTTTATGCCGTTGATGACGATGTCGCGCGCATCACGCTGAACCGTCCCGATGTTATGAACGGGCTGAATGCGCGGATGCGGGCGGAGATTACGCATGCGATCGGGCAGGCGGGGAAAGAGGCGCGGGTGCTGGTACTGACCGGTGCCGGCCGCGGTTTCTGTTCGGGGCAGGATCTGGGCGATCGCAAGAACGCCGGCGACATTGATCTGGAGCGCACCCTCAAGGAAGAATACGAACCGATGCTGAAGGCGATCTATGATTGCCCGATTCCGACGATTTCGGCGGTGAACGGTCCAGCGGCGGGGGCGGGGGCGAACCTCGCGCTGGCGGCGGATGTGGTGATTGCGGCGAAGTCGGCGTTTTTCCTGCAGGCTTTCGCGCGTATCGGCCTGATACCGGATGCGGGTGGCACCTACTGGCTGCCGCGGCAGATGGGCTTTGCCAAGGCGATGGGGGCGGCGCTGTTTGCCGACCGGATTTCGGCGCAGCAGGCGGATGACTGGGGCATGATCTGGGAATCTGTCGAGGATGATGATTTTGCCGCCGTGATCGACGCGCGGGCGCAGCATCTGGCCAAGGGGCCGACCAAGGCCTATCGGCTGATTAAGGAGGCTCTGCGCGGCTCGCTCGATCATTCGCTGGACGAACAGCTGGAGGTCGAGGCGGAGTTGCAGGGGCAGGCCGGAAAGTCCCGCGATTTTCTGGAGGGAGTCACGGCGTTCATGGAAAAACGCCCGCCGAAATACGAGGGGCGATAAGCCGCTTGACCCGCGCCGGAATGCTGCCATTCTGGCCCTATGAATACGCTCCACGATGTAAACAAGGCGCCGATCCCCTTCGATCCCGAACGGGGACGCGAGGCGCGCGCGGCCTTTGACGGTCTGCCGGAAAACCTGCTGGACCTGATCGAGGGAACAGCGGGGTGCAGCCCCTACCTCGAAGGGTTGCTGCGGCGCGAGGGCGACTGGCTGCGGGCCAATGTGGCGCGCGATCCGGATGCGGTTTTCCAGTCCATTCTCGATGACATCGGCGGCGACAGTTTTCAGGCGCTCTCGGACAATCTGCGACAGGCGAAGCGGCGCGGGGCGTTGCTGGCGGCGCTGGCGGACCTCGGAGGAATCTGGGCGCTGGAACAGGTGACGGGTGCGCTCACGCGTCTTGCCGACGCGGCGGTGCAGGCGGCGCTGGAACATCTGGTCGGGGTGGAGATCGCGCGCGGCAAGCTGCCCGGATGCGTGCCGGAGGATGCGAAAGACGCGGCCGGTATGGTGGCGCTGGCCATGGGCAAGATGGGGGCGGGGGAGCTGAACTATTCCTCCGATATCGACCTGATCATGCTGTTCGACGAAACCCGCCATGCGCCTGAGAATTACGCCGAGGTGCGCGCCGGTTTCATTCGGGTGACGCAGCGGATGGTCAAGCTGCTCTCGGCCAATACCGCCGAGGGCTATGTGTTTCGCACCGATCTGCGCCTGCGCCCCGATGCGGCGGTGACGCCCGTGTGCATCGCCATGGAACCGGCGGAGCGGTACTACGAAAGTCTGGGGCGCACATGGGAGCGCGCGGCTTTTATCAAGGCGCGGCCCTGCGCGGGGGATATCAAGGCAGGGCGGGCGTTTCTGGAGCGGCTCAAGCCGTTTATCTGGCGCAAATATCTGGATTTCGCGGCCATCGAGGACGCCCACAACATGCGCTTGCGTATCC
>WFTU01000175.1 GCA_015485375.1 Paracoccaceae bacterium
CTATGGCGGGGTGCGAGAGCAGGGCGTCGATGGTGCGGCGCAGGACCGTGAGGCCGCCGAGCGCGCGATACTGTTTCGGCACGTCGCCACCGGCGCGGGTGCCGCGGCCTGCGGCGACTATGAGGGCGATTGTTTTCATGGCTCCGGTTTAGAGCAAGCGGCAGCGACCCTCAACCATTGTCGCGGAAATAGTCTTGGTGTATGTCGGGGGTGAATCTGCACAAGGAATAGGCAATTTGGCAATAACGCTTGGAAATACGGCACTTGAGTCGCGGGTGCTGCTGGCACCGATGGCGGGGATCACTGATTTGCCGTTTCGCAGTGTCGTGCAGGGGTTCGGCGCCGGTCTGGTGGTGTCAGAGATGATCGCCAGCCAGGAAATGGTGCAGGCGCGCACCACGCCGCATTTGCGCGCCGAACTGGGGCTGGATAGCGGACGCACCGCTGTGCAGATCGCCGGGCGCGAGGCCGGATGGATGGGGGAATGCGCACGGATGCTCGAAGGGCAGGGCGCGCGGATTATCGATATCAACATGGGCTGTCCGGCGAAACGGGTGACCAGCGGCTATTCCGGTTCGGCGCTGATGAAGGCGCCGGATCATGCGCTCTCGCTGATCGAAGCGGTGGTGGCGGCGGTGGATGTGCCGGTGACGCTGAAGATGCGGCTCGGCTGGGATGACGATTGCCTGAACGCGCCGGATATCGCGCGCCGTGCCGAGGAGTCCGGTGTGCAGATGGTAACGGTGCATGGACGCACGCGCTGCCAGTTTTATAAGGGCGCGGCGGACTGGCGGGCGATTGCGGCGGTCAAGGATGCGGTGCGTATTCCGGTGATTGCCAATGGCGATATTGTCGATACCGCGAGTGCGCGCGCGGCATTGGAGCAGTCCGGTGCTGACGGCGTGATGGTCGGGCGCGGGGCCGAGGGGCGGCCGTGGGTGCTGGCGCAGATTGCGGCGGAATTGCGCGGTGATCGCTATGCACCGCCAACGGGCGCGGCGCTGGAGGCGGTGATATTGCAGCATTACGAGGCGATGATCGCCTTTTACGGGGCGGAAACCGGCGTCAAGACGGCGCGCAAGCACCTGAGCTGGTATCTGGAACGCCTCGAGGGTGGCGCGGCGCTGCGGGCGCGGATTATCCGCGAGACGGACCACACCAAAGTATTGCGCGCGTTAAAGGCCGGATTGCCCGATTGTGATGTGCTGGAGGCGGCGGCGTGAGGGATTACGAGACGCTCTGGAGTGCCATACCCTATCCGGCCTTTGTGATCGGGACGGACAACCATGTCGCCGCCTGTAACAGCGCGGCGGAGGTGTTTGCCTCGACCTCGCAAAAACAGATGCAGGCGCGGCCATTGGCGGATTTTGTCGGGGCGGGCAGTGCCGTGGTCGATGTGGTCGAGCAGGCGCGGGCGGGGGGATCCTCGGTCGTGTTGCATGATGTGGAGGTGGTCTGGGCCGATAGCGCGCCGCGGCTGAACAATCTGCATGCCTCGGCCATGCCAAACGGCGAGGTTTTGCTGCTGTGCCATCCGCGCGGACTGGCGGAGAAGATGGACCGCTCGCTGACGCATCGCTCGGCGGCGCGCTCGGTCACGGGGATGGCGGCGATGCTGGCGCATGAAATCCGCAATCCGCTGGCGGGGATCAACGGGGCGGCGCAGTTGCTGGCCATGAGTGCATCGGATGACGACCGCGAGTTGACGCAGCTTATTCAGGACGAAATCAAGCGCATCGGTGATCTGGTGGCGCGGGTCGAACAATTCGGCGATCTGCGCCCTGCCAGCCGCGAGCCGGTGAATATCCATGATGTGCTGGACCGCGCCAAACGCGCGGCGATGGCAGGATTTGCGACCCATGCGCGGATTATCGAACAGTATGACCCCTCGCTGCCGCCGGTGGCGGGTAATGCCGACCAGTTGATCCAGGTGTTCCTGAACCTGTTCAAGAACGCGGCCGAGGCGATACCGGAGGTTGGCGGGACCATCACCATCAAGACGGCGTTCCGGCAAGGCGTGCGGCTGCAACTGCCCGGGCAGAAATCCGAGAGCCTACCGCTGGAGGTGACGATTATCGACAACGGCACGGGGATTCCGAAAAACCTGCTCAACGATATTTTCGACCCGTTTGTCAGCTCCAAGGCGGCGGGGACGGGGCTGGGGCTGGCGCTGGTGTCGAAGATCATCGCGGATCATGGCGGGGTAGTGGAATGTGACTCGCAGCCCGGCCGCACGAGGTTCAGGGTGTTGCTGCCGATCTGGCGCGCACCGAAAGAAACGGAGGCCGGATAATGGACGGCACGATTATTGTTGCGGACGACGACCGCACCATTCGCACGGTTCTGAGCCAGGCGCTGACACGCGCGGGGTGTCGTGTGCGCTCGACGGGGGCGATCTCGACCCTCTGGCGCTGGATCGAGGAGGGCGAGGGCGACGTTGTCGTCACGGATGTGATGATGCCCGACGGCGATGCGCTCGACATTCTGCCGGCGATCGGGAAAAAGCGGCCCGATTTGCCGGTGATCGTGATGAGCGCGCAGAATACGGTGATGACGGCCATTCGCGCGACCGAGGCGGGGGCCTATGACTATCTGCCCAAGCCCTTTGACCTGAAGGATCTGCTGGCGACGGTGAACAAGGCGCTGTCGCGC
>WFTU01000176.1 GCA_015485375.1 Paracoccaceae bacterium
TCGCGACGATCACCACGCCGCGCGCGAAGAGTTTTTCAAACAGGCGGCCAACCAGCATGGCGTCGGTGATGTCGGTGATCTGCATTTCGTCAAAGCACAGCAGCGTGGCGGAGGCGGCAATTTCTTCGGCCACCGGTTCCACCGGATCCTTCATGTATTTCGCGCGGGCCCTGGCGATGCCGTCGTGGACCTCCTGCATGAAAGCGTGGAAATGCACGCGGCGTTTCTTTTCCACTGGTGCCTCGTCGAAAAACAGGTCCATCAGCATGGATTTGCCACGCCCGACGCCGCCATAGAGGTAAAGACCCTTTATCCGCCCCTCGGTAATCGGCTCGCGGCCCCATCCGAACAGGCCGAGGCCGACCTTCTTCGGTTTGGCCGGATTGTAGCCTTTCAGGCGCTGGTGCAGCAATTGCAGCTTCTCCAGCGCGAACCGCTGGCCGGTATCCTGCTGCAATTCACCCGCGGCAATAAGGGCGCGATACTTGAAAAGTGGTCCGTCGGCCATGAAACCCTCTGGATATCTGTCGCACCCTTGTAACCGCGCACTTCCACGATGTTAACCGCAAAGACATGATTGCGGAGCGGGAAAAGCACAGTTAGGGTGAGGGCGTCCGGCTTTGCGAAAGGAGGTTGCCGATGTCCCTGACCGACGAACAGATCGAGCTCGTGCGCGGCAGCTTCGCCATGATCCGCGACCAGATCGAGCCGCGCTCGGTGGGCCTGTACCGCAAGCTGTTCCGCTTTGATCCCTCGTTACGCAAGCTGTTCACCGGCGACATTGGCGACCAGACCATGCACTACATGACCGCGCTCGGTGTGATCGTGGACAATCTGGACAATGACGATGTGCTGATGGACCGCTACACCACGCTGGCCGAACAACACGCCATGACCGGGATCGGGCGCGCGGATTTCGAGACCATGGGCGCCGCCCTGATCGAGACCCTGCGCGAGAACCTCGGGGAGGCTTTCACCGAGGAGGTCGAGGAAGCCTGGAACGCCGCCTATCAGGAACTGGCCGAGGAAATGATGGAGCTCGGCAATATCCGCTGAGGCTTGACGCGCCGACGGGAATCCCCTATTGCACCCCCAACTTCCGGAAGGTTCAAAACTTCCGGTCCTGTGACTATATCAGGATCGCCCCCCGTCAGCGCGTTGCGCCCACGGGGGCCATTGTGGTTTGAGGTTTGCCCGAGGGGGGCAATGATATGTTCGAGAATCTGTCCGACCGGCTCTCCGGCGTTTTTGACAAGCTCACCAAACAGGGTGCGCTTTCGGATGCCGACGTCACGACAGCGATGCGCGAGGTGCGTGTGGCCCTGCTGGAGGCCGATGTCTCGCTGCCGGTGGCGCGTGATTTCGTCAAGGCGGTGCAGGAAAAGGCAACCGGACAGGCGGTTACCAAGTCGGTGACACCGGGCCAGCAGGTCGTCAAGATTGTGCATGACGAGCTGGTCAAGGTTCTGTCCGGTGACGATGCCAATGCCGGCGAGCTGAAGGTGGACAACCCGCCCGCGCCGATCCTGATGGTCGGCCTGCAGGGCTCGGGTAAAACCACCACCACCGCGAAACTGGCGAAACGGCTGAAGGAAAAGCAGAACAAGCGGGTTCTGATGGCCTCGCTCGATATCTATCGCCCCGCCGCCATGCAGCAGTTGCAGGTACTGGGCGCGCAGATCGGTGTCGATACCCTGCCGATCGTCGAAGGCCAGAGCGCCGTGCAGATCGCCAAACGGGCCAAACAGCAGGCGACGCTGGGTGGCTATGATGTCTATCTGCTCGATACCGCCGGTCGCTTGCACATCAACGAAGAGCTGATGGAAGAGGTGCAGGCGGTGCGCGATGCCACCAGCCCGCGCGAGACGCTGCTGGTGGTTGACGGTCTTACCGGTCAGGATGCGGTCAATGTGGCCGAGCAGTTCGACGGGCAGATCGGCATCTCCGGCGTGGTCCTGACCCGTATGGACGGCGACGGGCGCGGCGGTGCGGCGCTTTCGATGCGCGCCATCACCGGCAAGCCGATCAAATTCGTCGGCCTCGGCGAGAAAATGGACGCGATCGAGGAA